>DASZWD010000020.1 GCA_035546775.1 Acidimicrobiales bacterium | reverse complement strand
AGTAGCGATCCCCGAAGAAGACCGCCGTCGGGTCGGGGCACACCACCACCTCGGGCTTGAGCCGGCGGACCAGCTCGACGATCCGGCTGCGGATCTCGAGATCGTCGCGCAGCTCCCCGTCGCCGTAGTCGAGATGGAAGTGGCCGGCCAGGCCGAGCACCGAAGCCGCCCGCTCCGTCTCGGCGATGCGGGTGGCGGCCAGGGCGTCGCGGTCCTGGTTCGGGTCCTGCGAGCCCTTCTCCCCCTTGGTGCAGATCAGCTCCCACACCGTGGCGCCGGCCTTGGCCCACCGGGCCATCGTCCCGCCGGCCGAGATCTCGGGATCGTCGGGGTGGCCGTAGACGGCCAGCGCCGACACCGGGATGTCGTGGTCGAGATTCGGACTGGCGGCCATGGGCCGCACCCTACCGGGCCGCCGGCCCCCCACCTTCGAGCGCGGCGGCCAGCCGGCCCACGGCGCCATCGAGGGCCAGCGCCTCGGCCAGCGCCAGGACCTCGGGGATGGGCGGCCGGCGGGGCCGGCTCAAGTCCACCTCGGGGATCGGCAGGTTTCGGGGGATGGCCACCACCTGGCGGGCCCGTTCCACGTAGTCGAGATGGGCGGCCACCCGGGCCAGGCCGCCGGCCCCCGGCGCCGACCGGGCGGCGGCCACGATCTCGTCGAGACCGCCGTAGGACCGCACGAGCGACGCCGCGGTCTTCTCGCCGACGCCCTTCACGCCGGGCAGCCCGTCCGAGGGGTCGCCCCGCAGGACGGCATAGTCGGCGTAGGTCCGGCCGGGGATGCCGTAGCGCCGGGTGATCTCGGCCTCGTCGACCCGGAGCAGCTCGCTCACGCCCTTGATCGGATAGAGCACGTAGATGTCGGGGTCCCGGACCAGCTGGTAGAGGTCCCGGTCACCCGAGACGACCGCCACCCGCGTGCCGGGGCGGGCCGCCTCCCGTTCGGCCAGCGTGCCGATGACGTCCTCCGCCTCGCAGGCCTCGAGGCCGACCACCGGCACGCCGAGGCCCTCGAGGAGCTTGAAGACGTAGACCGCCTGGCGCCCGACCTCGTCGTCGGCCGCCGACTGCTCGGCGGTGGCCACCCCGGCCACCCGGGCCGCCTTGTACTCGGGGACCAGCGCCACCCGCCAGGCCGGCCGCCAGTCGTCGTCGACGCAGCAGGCCAGCCGGGAGGGGTCGTGGTCGGCCACCAGCCGGGCCAGCATGCCCAAGAAGCCGTGGGCGGCGTTGATCGGCTTCCCGTCCGGCGCCCGCACCGAGTCGGGAGTGGAGAAGAACGCCCGGTACAGCAGGCTGGAGGCGTCGACCAGCAGCGTGAGCTCGGATCCCATCGCCGGCGTCAGAGCTTGGCGATGGCCGACAGCGCCCGTTCCAGGTCCGCGTCGTCCACGTCCTTGTGGGTCACCAGCCGGACGGTGGCCTGATCGATCGTGCCGACCCGGATGCCGTGGGCGGCGAGATCGTCGATGAACGACGCCGGCAGCGCCGCACCGTCGCAGCAGACGATGTTGGTCAGCACCCCGCCGGGGTCGACCGAGCCGGGGAACCGCTCGGCCAGCGCCTCGGCCAGGCGCCTCGCCCGGGCGTGGTCGTCGGCGAGGCGGTCGACCATCTCGGTCAGGGCCACGATCCCGGCGGCGGCGATGACGCCGGCCTGGCGCATCCCGCCGCCGAGGCGGGCCCGCTCCTCCCGGGCGGCGGCGATGACGTCGGCCGGGCCGGCCAGCATCGACCCGACCGGCGCCGAGAGGCCCTTGGAGAGGCAGAACATCACGGTGTCGACCGGAGCGGCGAGGCGGGGAGCGCCGACGCCGAGGGCCACCGCGGCGTTGAAGATCCGGGCGCCGTCGCAGTGCACCGCCAACCCGTGGCGGCGGGCGGCCCCGGCCAGCGCCGCCACCGCCTCGGGCGGCCAGGGAACGCCCCCGGCCGGCATGTGGGTGTTCTCCACCGCCACCAGCGACAGCGGCGGCAGGTGATGGGCCGGGCCCTGGGCGGCGGCGTCGACGGCCTCGGGGCCGAAGAAGCCCCCGTCGTCGGGCAGCGGCCGGATCTGGACGCCGGCGTTGCGGGCTGCGGCGGCCGCCTCGTACTGGCGGATGTGGGCCCGGGCCCCGCAGACCACCTCGGTCCCCGGCCGGGTGAGGGTCCGCAGCGCCACCTGGTTGCCCATCGTCCCGGAGGCGACGTACAGCGCCGCCTCCTTGCCCACCATCGAGGCCGCCAGCTCCTCGAGGCGGTTGACCGTGGGGTCCTCGCCGTAGACGTCGTCGCCGACCTCGGCGTCGGCCATCGCCTGGCGCATGGCCGCGGTGGGGGTGGTGACGGTGTCGGAGCGGAGATCGACCCGTCCGTCGGAGGAGGGCATCGGCAGCGTTCCTTCCTGTGGGCCCGTCAGGACCGGTAGAAGTGCGTCAGCCGGGAGGGATCACGGATCGGCCGGATCAGCCCCTCCTGGACCACCGACACCACCAGCGTGCCGTCCCGGCGGAAGATCCCACCGTAGGCCAGGCCCCGGGCGCCGGAGGCCGAGGGGCTCATCTGGCTGTAGAGGAGCCACTCGTCGGCCCGGAACGGGCGGTGGAACCACATGGCGTGGTCGAGGCTGGCCATCATCACGTCGTCGCCGAAGTAGGTCACGCCGTGGGGGACGAGCGACGATCCGAGCAGCGTGTAGTCCGAGGCGTAGGCCACGACGCAGGTGTGGAGCAGCGGGTCGTCGGGCAAGGTCCCGTCGGCCCGGATCCACACCAGCTGGCGGGCCTCCGGGGACACCTCCCGGTCCCACGGCGGACCGGTGACGTAGCGCATGTCGCCGGGCTGGCGGTCCCACAGCCGGCCGGGCCGGGGCGGCTCGATCTCGTCGGCCCGGGGCAGGGTCTCGGGATCGGGCACCTCGGGCATCTCCACCTGGTGGTCGAAACCCTCCTCGGCCCGGTGGAACGACGCCTGGAGGTTGAAGATCGCCTCGCCCCGCTGGATGGCGACCACCCGCCGGGTGGTGAACGACCGCCCGTCCCGGATGCGGTCGACCTCGTAGATGATGGGGATCGTCGGGTCCCCGGGCCGCAGGAAGTAGGCGTGCAGCGAGTGGCACTTCTGCTCCGGGTCCACGGTGCGGCCGGCGGCCACCAGCGCCTGGCCGGCGACCTGGCCGCCGAAGACCCGGGGCCGGTCGTCCTTCCAGCTCACCCCCCGGAAGAGGTTGACCTCGAGCGGTGCGAGGTCGAGCAGGGCGATGAGCTCGTCGAGCGCGTTCACCGCCGGGATGCTAGTGACCCGGCGGGCCGCCCGGCCCTGGGGCGGGCCTCCCGGGAGGCCGGTCAGCCTCCCGAGTGCGTGAGCTCCCAGAGGGTCTTGCTCTCGGCCACCAGGACCAGGTCGCAGCTCCCGTAGGGGAAGAACGTGCCGCCCTCCCGGTTGTCCGAGGCCATGTTCTGGTGGAACACCGGGTTGGAGATCAGGGCGGCCAGGTCGTGGACGTCGTGGCGGTTCTCGAACACGTCGACCTTGGAGTGGTTGGCGATGGCCAGGGTCCGCTGGTCGGAGGAGATGGCGGCGATCGACGGGAGACTCCCGACCGGCAGGGAGCCCACGAACCTCGGGACGTTGACGATGAACGGCAGCAGCGGCCCGTCGAACTGGTAGACCCGGGGCGGCGACGTCTTCGACACCACCGCCAGGTTCCCGTCGAAGGTGAACATCGTCTCGGTGTTCACCTGCTGGTCGGGATAGGCCCACTGGTAGGCGCCGACGAGGGTGGCCGGCCCGGTGGGGGGCGGGGGCGGCGGCGACAGCGTCGTCGTGGAGCTGGTGGTGTCGTCGAGCGGGGTCCCCGGATCGCCGGGCAGCGTCGTCGTGGTCGTCGTGGTCGTGGTCGGCGGAGGCGGCGGCGGGTTGTCGGGGTCCGGCTCCTCGAACTGGTAGATCCACCGGTTCCCGCTGGCGCTGTTCCCGACGTTCTCCAGCACCCAGATCAGGCCCGAGCCGGGGGCGAAGCCCGGCGTGAAGGCGATGTCCTCCCAGTCGGAGTTGCGGACGGTGGAGGCCCGGTACTCCTGGGTGTCGACGGTGCCGTCGGCCCGGGGCCTCATGGCCCACAGCGACGGGGCGTTGCCCGAATCGCGGATCCCCCAGGCCCAGTCGGGGTGGTTGGGGCTGGCCACCATGCCCGACATCTCGCTGATGCCGTGGGCCAGGGCGCCGATCGGCGCCGCCTGACCCCAGCGGGGCAGGCAGGCGGGCGGCGTTCCGGGGTCGGTCGTGGTGGTCGTCGGCGGCCCGGTCGACGTCGTGGTCGGGGACGCCACGGTCGTGGTGGTCGTGGTGGTCGACGTCGAGGTGCTCGTGGACGTCGACGTCGAGGTCGTCGTCGTGGTGGTCGAGACTGGGGTCTGGCCCATCACCAGCTCCGGCTGGTGAGCCGACTCCCGGGAGCCGAACTCCGAGCCGTCGGTGGCCGCGCCGACCAGCGCCAGCGTCACGTCGCCGGGCCCGGTCACGAGGCCGCTCACGTCCCACTCGGCCCACGTCCCGGCTTTGAGGGTCCCGCTGGTGACCTTGGTGCCGACCAGGGGCTTCACCCGGGTCTTCCAGGTCACGGTGGACTCGTTCAGCACCCCGTTGTAGAGGCGGACGCTCGGGCCCGTCTTGCTGCCGTCGGTGACGTAGAGCCGGAGGCGGGCCGGGCCGGTGGCCCCGGGCGGGACCACGAAGTGGAGGTACGACTCCAGGTGGGGCTTGGTGTCGGCCGACAGAATGGTGGCGGTGCCGAAGTTCTTCGTCGGGGCCTTCTCCGACACGGTGGCGTCACCCACCGGATGGAGGGCCCCCGAGACGGGGACACCGGCCCAGACCGGACCCGGGTTCACTCCGAGTCGCAGCCCGGTGGCGATGACCACCATGGCGAGGCCCAGGGCGATGCGCGAGGGAGACAGCCGGGCGCGACGGCGCGCCAGGCCACGAGGTTGGCCCACGGTTCCTTTCCCAGCGTGATCGGGGGGCGCCCGGCACCGGATCAATGGGCGCCTAAACCGCCAAAAACCACGTACGGTGGCAATGGTTAGACGGCCACCGGGCCGAATCCTCTTCGAAGGTTAAGCGGGCGTTAACCGAAGAAGACGCTGGCCGCCTCGTAGATCCGGCGGTCGACGGTCTTCAGCTCCCGGACCGCGTCGGCCAGCGGCACCCGGACGATCTGGGCACCCTGGAGGGCGACCATGGTGCCGAAGTCCCCCTGGTGGACGGCGTCCATCGCCTCCACCCCGAAGCGGGTGGCCAGCACCCGGTCGTAGGCGGTCGGCGTCCCGCCCCGCTGGATGTGGCCGAGGATCGTGACCCGGGTCTCGAACCCCGTCCGGCCCTCGATCTCGGTCTGGAGGATCGTGCCGATGCCTCCGAGCCGGACGTGGCCGAACTGGTCGACCTCGTTGTCCTGGGTGGCCATCGTGCCCTCTTTCGGGACGGCGCCCTCGGCCACCACCACGATCGAGAACCGGGCGCCCCGGCGGTGGCGGTGGCGGATCCGTTCGCAGACGTCGTCGACGTCGAACGGCTCCTCGGGGATGAGGATGACGTCGGCGCCGCCGGCCATGCCGGCGTAGGTGGCGATCCAGCCGGCGTGGCGGCCCATCACCTCGCAGACCATGACCCGGTCGTGGGACTCGGCGGTGGTGTGGAGGCGGTCGATGGCGTCGGTGGCGATCTGGACCGCCGTCTGGAAGCCGAAGGTGAACTCGGTGGCCGACAGGTCGTTGTCGATCGTCTTCGGCACGCCGACGACCGGCGAGCCGGCGTCGGTGAGCCGTTGCGCCATGCCCAGGGTGTCTTCGCCACCGATGGCGATCAAAGCGTCGATGCCGTGGCGGGCGAGCGTCTCCTGGCATTTTTCGGGTCCACCCTCGGTGGCCGACGGATTGGTGCGACTCGAGCCGATGATCGTGCCGCCGCGGGGCAGGATGCCGCGGCACGCCTCGATCGACAGCGGCTTCGTCTGGTCCTCCATGAGACCGCGCCAGCCGTCGAGGAAGCCGACGATCTCGTCGCCGAAATGCTTCTCGCCCTTGCGGACGACAGCACGGATCACTGCATTGAGGCCGGGGCAGTCTCCACCGCCGGTGAGCACGCCTAGTCGCACAAAAGCTCCTTTCGGTTATTCACCTACGCGTCGCGGCGCTTTGGGCTCGCTCTCCTTGGTGAGCGCCCGCACTTCGGCGAGGAAGTCATCGGCGTCGTCAAACCCCTTGTAAACGCTGGCGAAACGCACGTAGGCCACTTGGTCGAGTCGCCGGAGGCCCTCGAGCACCGCCAGGCCGATGGACTCGGTGTCGACCTCACCGCTCACGAGGCGCGACTGCTCCTCGACCTCGAAGGCCAGCGCCTCCATCTGGTCTTCGGAGATCGGGCGGTTCTTGGCAGCCGCGCGGATGCCGGCGACGATGCGGGCGCGGTCGAACGGCACGATCGCCCCTGATCGCTTTACGACGACGAGCGGCACTTCTTCGACCCGCTCGAAGGTAGTAAAGCGACGGCCGCACGCCAGGCACTCCCGGCGCCGGCGAATGGCGCTGCCGTCTTCGGCTCCGCGCGAGTCGATGACCTTGTCGTCATCGGCCGAGCAATGCGGGCAACGCACATCGCCAGGCTACCTGTGGAGTTGGATCGTCTCCCCCACCTGCAGCGGCTGGCCGTGCCGCTTGGCCTCGATGCTGGCCACCAGCGGGCGGACGTCGCCGGTCGGCTGCACCCGGCGAGCGATGGTCCACAGCGTGTCGCCCGGCTGCACGATGACGCGCGTGCTGGTGACGAGCGACGCGTGCAGGACGCTCACCGGCTGTCCGGCGCCGGTGAGGGGACCGTCGCCGGACGAGCCGGTCAGCCGATGCAGCCCGATCACCGTGAGGGCGACGATGGCTGCCGCAGACAGCAACACGGCGAGGCGGCGGCGGCGATAGACCGCGGCGGACGGGCGGCGGCGGACCGTCGCGCCGCGTGCCGGGCGGTACTGGAGAGGAATCGTCGCCTGCATCGGGAGCTCCTGTCGTGCGTTCATGGGGGACGTTGTACAGAAGGGGTGTAACGACTTCCGGAAGGAAACCGAACAGCCGTTCGACCTCCCACGATACCGAACACGCGTTCGTTGTCAATGGGCGATATCGAACGGGTGTTTGCAATAGCGCCGCGGCGTCGGTACCGTGCCTGAACACACGTTCGGAGGTGGAGTAGATGTCGGAGCAGGTGCTCACGGGCAAGCGGCGCCAGATCCTCGAGGTCATCGAGGCGTCCCTACGCGATCGCGGCTACCCGCCGTCGGTGCGCGAGATCGGCGAGGCGGTTGGCCTCACGTCGTCGTCGTCGGTGCACGCCCACCTCAACACGCTCCAAAAGCAAGGTTTCCTGCGGCGCGACCCCACCAAGCCGCGCGCCCTCGAGGTGCGCTTCGACCCCAATTCCGAGCAGCAGGTCGAAAAGGCGCGCGTGCGTCACCTGCCGCTGGTGGGCGACGTCGCCGCCGGCACCGGCGTGCTCGCCGATGAGCGCGTCGAGGAACTGCTCCCCCTCCCCGAAGACTTCACCGGCACCGACGCGGCGTTCGTGCTGCGCGTCCGCGGCGATTCGATGATCGACGCCGCCATCCTCGACGGCGACTACGTCGTGGTGCGCAGCCAACCCGAAGCCCGCAACGGCGACATCGTCGTGGCCGGCATCCCGGGCGGCGAAGCCACGGTGAAGACCTTCCGCAAGAAGGGTTCGACGATCACCCTCGAACCCGCCAACCCGCGCCTCAAGCCGATGGTGTTCGGGCCCGGCGAGGTTGTGGTCTACGGCAAGGTCGTCAGCGTCCTGCGCAGGTTGTAACTCATCGCCAGCGCCGCGCCGGCGAGGGAAACGATGCCGGCGAGTCCTACGAGCACGGGCACGCCGTTGCTGTCGGCGGGCGTCGAACGCAACACGATCGCCCCCTGGGGCCGCCGGAACGTCGTGCTGGGGTCGCTCGGGTGTTCCTTGTTGAAGATGAACGGCGACGTCGTGGGCGTAGTAGTGGTCGCCGCCTTCGAGTCACCGCTGCTCGACGGGGTCGACTTTTTGGCGGTCGTCGTCGTGTGCGAACCGCTGCTGCTGCCGCCGTCGTCGCCCGTGTCGTTCGGCACCGCCCCGAGGGCGCGCGACGCGTTGAGGCGCCCGGCGCAGTTCGTGCCGCAATCCATCGGGTCAGCCGTCGCCAGCAACGTGTCGACGACCTCTTGGCGCGACAGCCCGTGGGCGAACAACAACGCCGCGACACCGCTCACGTGCGGCGTCGCCATCGACGTACCCGCCAAGTAGGCGTAGCAGTTCGGCGCGTCGGTCGGTTTGCACCCTGTGCCCGCGTAGGTCGACAGCACCATGCCGCAGCTGGGCGACTGTTGATTGCACAGACCCTGGGGGTCCGCCGCGTCGCCACCCGGGGCCACGATGCCCCACTTGGCGCTGCCGATGGCGCTCGAATACGGCTCGACACTGCCGTCTGGTGCAGTGGCGCCCACAACGATGGCGTCGAGCTTCGAGTAGCCGCCGCTGGCGCCGCCGAAGAGCTGCTGGTTGTTGTTGCCCGACGCGATCACCGGCAGTGCGCCGCGCTGCCACGCTTCTTCGACGACGGGACCGAGTGGATTCGACGTGTTCGACCCGCACAGCAGACACACGCCGGAACTCTCGACGCCCACGCTGAGGTTCACGATCTGGGCGCCCTGCGCGACGACCCACTCGATCGCCGCCTTCACGTCGTCGAGGTTGGCCGTGGGCTCGGTGCCGTCCGACGACGGCGCGAAGGCGCGGGCGACGATGAGCTGGGCGTCGGGAGCGACACCGGCGACACCGGTCCCGTTGCCCGTGACCGCGGCGGCGATGCCGGCGACGTGGGTGCCGTGGCCGTTGACGTCGTTACCGTCGTTCGGGCCGGGGTTGGTGCCGCCAGTGCACTTGTCCACGTTGCCCGATGTCCCGACGCAGGTCGCCGCGGCGACGACCTTGCCGGCTAGATCCTCGTGGTTCCGGTTGACGCCCGAGTCGACGATGCCGATCTTGACGCCGGCGCCCGTCGAAACCGGCCAAGCGGCCGGTGCGTGGATCTGGCTGAGGTTCCACTGGAGGTTGCCATACGGGTCGTCCGCCGCCGATGCCGGCCGCATACCGGCCACAGCGAGGGCGAGCGCGAGCGCGACAAGGAGCCGCAGGGAGGTCCGCATGATCGCAACATCGTGCCACGGCAGGAGCCGCAGCAAACATCACGCCCCGGCGGCCACGACCCCGACGAGCGTCTTCCAGGCGGCGTCCAGCTGGCTCTTGGTGACGAATTCGCCCTGCGTGTGGGCCAGCAGCGGGTCACCGGGGCCGAAGTTGGCCGCCGGAATCGCCTGTTCGGCGAAGAAGGCGACGTCGGTCCAACCGAGCTTGGCCCGCGGCGCCCGGCCGGACCGCTCGACGAGCGACTTCAACAGCGGGTGACCGAGCGCCGGCGGCGCGGCGATCGACACGTCGATTTCGTGCCAACTGTCACCGTTGCCTTCGTCGAAGGCGTCGCCGACGACGGCGCGCACCGCCGCGCGGGCGTCGTCGAGCGAGTGGTCCGGGGCGAAGCGATGGTTGATCGTCACGACGCAGTGGTCAGGCACGACGTTGCGGGCGACGCCCCCATGGACGAGCACGACCTGCATGGCCTCGCGGTACTCGCAGCCGTCGATCACCGGCTGGCGCCCGGGCCACTCGCGCACGCGGTCGATGGCGACGCCGGCGCGATGGATGGCGTTGACCCCGGTCCAAGGCCGGGCGCTGTGGGCCCGCGCCCCGACGAAGGTCAACTCGACGGAGAACGCTCCCTGACAGCCGGCCTCGATCCAGGCGTCGGTCGGCTCGCCGAGGATGGCGGCGTCGCACGCCGTCAGATCCGGCCGCGACGCGAACAGTTCGAGCAGCCCGTTGTGCTCGCGGGCGACCTCTTCGCACGCGTAGAACACGAAGGTGAGGTCGCACGCCGGGGTGACGTCGCCGCGGCTGATCGCGGCGGCCAGTTCGACGAACACCGCGAGGCCGCTCTTCATGTCGGACGCGCCCAGCCCGTAGAGCGTGTCGCCGTCGCGCCGCGCCGTGGCGTTGTCGTTGACCGGCACGGTGTCGGTGTGGCCGGCCAGCACCAAACGCTGCGGCTTTCCGAGGTTGGTGCGCGCCACGAGGTTCATCCCGACGCGGTCGACGCTGAAGCCGTCGAGCGCGCCGAAGAACGTCGCCAGATGCTCGGTGATCGCACCCTCGTCGTGACTGACCGACGGGATGTCGATCAATTCCGCCGTGCGCTGGAGGAGGTCGGGTATCTCAGACACTGACGCCGTGGTCGCGCAGGACGTCGTTGAGCTTCGCCTTGTCATGGCGCTCGCCCTCGGTCAGCCGCTTGACGATCAGGACGCACGGCGCGCCGAACGTGCCGCCGGCGAACTCCTTCATGCGCCAGCTCTGCACGGCGACGCACCAGTCCGGGATGACGCCCCGCGACACCTCGTCGCCCGTCTCGGCGTCGAACACCGGGATCGTCGGGTTGAGGATCGTGCCTTCGCCGACCACGCAACCGGTGCCGACGCGCGCGCCCTGGGTGATCATCGAACGGCTGCCGATCATCGATTCGTCGCCGATCATCACCGGCGCCGCCTGCGCGGGCTCGAGGACGCCGCCGATGCCCACGCCTCCCGACAGGTGCACGTTCTTGCCGATCTGGGCGCACGAGCCGACCGTCGCCCACGTGTCGACCATCGAGCCGGCTTCGACGCGGGCACCGATGTTGACGTAGCCCGGCATCACGATCACGCCCGGACCGAGATAGCTGCCCCAGCGAGCAATGCCGCCGGGCACGACCCGGGCACCGGCAGCCGCGTAGTTCTGCTTCAGCGGCACCTTGTCGTGGTACTCGAAGGGACCGACTTCTTCGGTCTCCATCCCCCGCAGCCGGAACACCAGCAGGACGGCGTGCTTGAGCCATTCGTGCACGACGACGGTGTCGCCCCGCAACTCGGCGATGCGGGCCTCGCCGTTGTCGAGCAGATCGATGGCTTCGCTCACCGACGCCAACGCGTCGGTGTCCTGGGGCGACAACTCGTCGCGCCGTTCCCAGAGTTCCTCGATTGTCGCCTGGAGGTCGGCCATGAGTCGAGGCTAAACGCCGAGGCGGTGGGCGACTAACTCGATGCGATCGTCGGGCTGCACGACGGCGACGCGCACGTAGCGCGCGCCGGCGGGGCCGAACGTGTCACCCGGGGTGACGAGGCAGCCGGCGTCGCGTGCGAGGCGATCGGTGAAGCCCCAGGCATCGCCGCCGGGCGCTTCGGCCCAGAGGTAGAAGCCGCCCTGGGGCATCGACGCGTCGAGGTCCACGGCCTTGAGGATCTGGGCGGTGCGTTCGAGGCGGTGGTGGTAACGCGCCGCCTGTTCGTCGACGTGGGTGTCGTCGCCCAACGCCGCCACCGCCGCCGCCTGCGCCGGGCCCGGAACCATCAGCCCGACGTGCTTGCGCACCTCGGAGAGGTAGTGCACCAACTCGGCGTCGCCGGCGTAGAAGCCGACGCGCACGCCCGCCAGGTTCGATCGCTTCGACAGCGAATGCACGGCGACGACGCCCTCGCTGCCGTGCTCGAGGATGGTGCGCCTGCGCCGGTCCCACGTGAATTCGACGTAGCACTCGTCGCTGAACACCGGCACGCTGTGCGCCCGGCCCCACGCGGCCGCCGCGCCGAGGTCGTCGAGCTGACCGGCCGGGTTACCCGGCGTGTTCACCCACAGGCACAGGGCGCGCGCCGCATCCTCCTCGGAGATGGCGTCGAGGCGCAAAGTGAAGTCCGCCGCCACCGGTACGGGCACGGCGCGGCAGCTCGCCAGGATCGCGCCCATCTCGTAGGTGGGGTACGCCAACTCCGGATACAGCACCGTGTCGCGACCAGGAGTACGCAGCGCCAACCACTGCGGCAGCGTGCCGACGAACTCCTTGGTGCCCACACACGCCGCGATCTGGGTTGCCGGCACGTCGACGCCAAGGCGGCGCTGCATCCATGCATGGGCGGCGTCGCGTAGCGCCGGCGAGCCGACCGACTGCGGGTACCCACGCTCGGTGTTGCTCGTCGCCAGCGCGTCGAGCACGACCTGGGGCGGCGGGTCGCACGGCGTGCCGATCGACAGGTCGACGACGCCGCCCGGCAACTGTTCCGCCGCCGCCTTGGCGTCGTTGAGCCGGTCGTAGGGATACACCGGCGGCACGAAGGGGGTGCGGGTCAGCTGACAATCCAGTTCTCGAAGCGCGCCGCGCCGGCGTTGTCGACGCGCACCCGCACGCGCGTGCCGCGCTCGCCGTGCGTCTCCTCGAGCACCTCGCCCTCGCGGTGCACCGCCGCGAGCACGTCACCGCGGGCGAAGGGGATCTCGAGCTCGACGACCTTCGACTGTGCCCGCAGCCACGCACCGATCGCCTCGAGCAGGTCGGCG
Organism: Acidimicrobiales bacterium; assembly: GCA_035546775.1. Taxonomy (NCBI): domain Bacteria; kingdom Bacillati; phylum Actinomycetota; class Acidimicrobiia; order Acidimicrobiales; species Acidimicrobiales bacterium. The sequence goes on along the minus strand of DASZWD010000020.1, from coordinate 76,445 downwards.
ATGCCGGCGCCGGTCTTGGCGCTCACCGCCACCGACCCGGGGTGGGCGCGCACCAGGCGGTCGGCTTCTTCGGGATTGAGGTCGGCCTTGTTGAACACGAGCAACTCCGCGATGTGACCGCCGCCGATTTCGCCGAGCACCTCGCGCACCGTGGCCATTTGCGCTTCGGGATTCGGCGCCGACGCGTCGACGACGTGGAGAATCAGCTCCGACTCGACCACCACTTCGAGCGTCGAGCGAAACGCCTCGACGAGTTGGTGGGGCAGCTTGCGGATGAACCCGACGGTGTCCGAGACGAGGATCGTCTCGCCGCCGGGGAGATCGAGACGGCGCGTGCGGGCGTCGAGGGTGGCGAACAGCCGGTTCTCGGCGTGCACCCCGGCGTCGGTCAGGGCGTTGAGCAGCGTCGACTTGCCGGCGTTGGTGTAGCCGGCGATCGACACGTTGTGCAGCCGCGACTTGAGGCGCTGCGCGCTCTGCACGCCGCGCTTCTTGGCGAGCTTCTTCAACTCGCCTTCGAGTTGGGTGATGCGCCGCATCAACCGGCGACGGTCCACCTCGAGCTGGGTTTCACCCGGACCACGCGTCCCGATGAAGCCGCTCGTGCCGCCCTGCTGCGACAGCGCTTTGCCCCGCCCCTTCAACCGCGGCAGGCGGTGGCGCAGCAGGGCCAACTCCACCTGCGCCTTGCCTTCCAGCGTGCGGGCGTTCTGGGCGAAGATGTCGAGGATCACGTCGGTGCGGTCGATGGCGGTGCGTCCGAGAATCTTCTCCAGGTTGCGCTGCTGGGCCGGCGTCAGCTCGTCGTCGAACACCACCGTGTCGGCGTCGACCTGCTCGGAGAGGTCGTGGAGCTCTTCGGCCTTGCCCTTGCCCACGAAGGTCGCCGGATCGGGCGCGTCGCGACGCTGCAATACGCGCGCCTCCACGTCGGCGCCGGCGGTGTCGACCAGCAGCGCCAGTTCGTCGAGGTGATCTTCGACCTCCTCGGGGTTCGCCCGACCGAACGCCACGCCGACGAGGACGATCTTTTCGCGGAAACTTCGGTCGATCAGGGTCATGAGGTCAGGGCGCTTCTATCGTTGCGATGTACGTGACGGGTCCGGCGAGCTGGACGTGGTCGATATCGGTGATGTCGACCTCGGCGTCGCCGCCGGGTTGGCGCACCGTCACCACCGTGCCGGTGACGAGGCCCCACTTGGAAGCGGCGACGGCCACGGCGCAGGCACCGGTACCGCACGCCAGTGTCTCGCCCGCGCCGCGTTCGTGCACGCGCATTTTCACGGCGTCGGGGCCGGCGTCGGCGATGACCTCGAGGTTGACGTCGGGGTGGGCGGCGCCCGCCGCCGCCAGGTCGTAGGCGTCGGGTTCGGGGACGCGGCGCACGCGGTGCGGGTTACCGACGTCGAGCAGCATGTCGTCCTCGTCGGTACCCACGATCTGTACCGCGCCCATGTCGACGCGGATGAAGTGCACGCGGGGATCGTCGGTCTTGGTGACATCCGCGCTGCGGTACCCGGCGGCCGTCGACACGGTGATGCGGCGGCCGCCTCCGACCCAGCCGCCGAGCACGGCCGCCTGCACGAGGCAGCGCAGGCCGTTGCCGCTCATCTCCGCCGCTGACCCGTCGGCGTTGTGCAGCGTCATGGTCAGGTCGGCGCGCACGTTCTGCTTGGACAAGTGGAGCAGGCCGTCGGCGCCGACGCCGTAGCGGCGGTCGCAGAGCCGGCGCGCCAACTCGGGCGTGCCGGGCGTGGCGTTCTGCGGGTCGGACAGCACGAGGAAGTCGTTGCCCCATCCCTCGTGTTTGGTCAGCCGCACGTCACCAGTTTTGCCGACCGGCGACGGTGGCAAGATCGATATCGGGCGGAAACCACGCGATGCGCGGATCGCGTCGGAACCAGGCCCGCTGGCGCCGGGCAAAACGGACAGTCGCCCCGACGGCGTCGGCGACGGATTCGTCAAGGGGCCGGCCGGCTTCGACGTGTTCGAACAGCTGCCGGTAACCCAGTGCTTGGCGGGCGGTGCGTGACACGGCGGTCGCCGCCAGGCGCTCGACCTCGGCCACGAACCCGGCGGCGAGCATGCGCTCGAACCGAGTCCGGATTCGCACCGCGGTGGCGTCGCGGCTGGGCCACACGCCGACGAGCCGGAACGGCGCCGGCCGGTAGATGTCGAGCCCCGGACCGTACGACGAAAACGGGCGGCCTGATCCGATGCAGACCTCGAGGGCGCGCACGATGCGCCGGCGGTTCGATGGTTCCATCTTCGTCGCGGCGTCCGGGTCGACTTCCCGGAGACGGGCGTAAAGCGAGGCGGTGTCGGGCTCGGCTTCGAGTTGCTCCTTCACCGCCGGGAACTGCGGCGGCACCGAGAGCCCGTCGACAGCCGCGCGCACGTACAGACCCGTGCCGCCGACGAGTAGCGCCCGCTTGCCGCGCTGCTCGATGGTCCGCACCGCCGCGGCGCAGTCCGACTGGAAGCGCGCCACGGTGTAGTCGTCGGACGGGTCGACGGTGTCGACGAGGTGGTGCGGGACGGCGGCGCGGTCGGCAGCCGACGGTTTGTCGGTACCGATGTCCATGCCGCGGTACACGCACATAGCGTCGACCGAGACGATCTCGAACTCGGGAATCGCGCCGGCGATCGCCATGGCCTGGGCTGACTTGCCCGAACCCGTCGGCCCGACCAGCGCGACGTGGCGACCCTTAGAGCGCGGCAACCGGGATGCGCGTCTTATGCCGCGGCGGCGCGGTCACGGCCACCAGCTCACCCACCAGGTGGTGCTTGCCGGCGTGGGTGACGCGCACGTCCGCGTAGGCGCCGACGGCGACGCCCGGCGCATGGGCGAAGTGCACGAGCTTGTTCTGCGTGGTGCGGCCCGACCAGCGGGCGTCGTCGCGCTTCGACGGCCCCTCGATCAGGACGGACTCGACCCGGCCGACGCGAGCCTCGTGGCGTTGCTGCGCCGAGCGATCGAGCACGATCTTGAGCCGCTCGAAGCGGTCGGCGATTACGTCTTCGGGTACGAACCGGTCCACCATGGTCGCCGCCTCGGTGCCGGTGCGGGGCGAGAAGATGAACGGGTAGACGGAGTCGTAGCCGACCTCGGCGGCGACTTCCAGGGTGCGCGCGAAGTCGTCGTCGGTCTCGCCCGGGAAGCCGACGATGATGTCGGACGTAATGGCGAGGTCGTCGACAACGGCGCGGGCCTGGGCAACCTTGTCGAGATAGCGCGACGCGTTGTAGCCGCGGTGCATCGCCGCGAGGACGCGGTCGCTGCCGGACTGCAGTGGAAAGTGCAAGTGATTGCACACCGCGTCGGTCTCGGCCATGGCGGCGAACACTTCGGGCCGCATGTCCTTCGGGTGCGGCGAGGTGAAGCGGACGCGGCGCAACCCGTCGACGGCGCCGACGCCGCGCAGCAACTCGGCGAACAGCGGGCGACGCTTGGTGAGGTCACGCCCGTAGGAGTTCACGTTCTGGCCGAGCAGCGTCACCTCGGTGACGCCCTGGGCCACAAGACCCTCGACCTCGCCGACGAGCTCGGCGAGGGGCCGGCTGATCTCCTTGCCCCGCACCGACGGCACGATGCAGAAGGCGCAGGCGTTGTCGCAACCGATCTGGATCGTTACCCAGGCGGCGTAGGACACGTCGCGGCGCACCGGCAGCGCCGAGGGGAACGCGTCGGACTCTTCGAGGATCTCGGTGATCGGTCCGTGACGGCGCGCTTCGTGCAGCAATTCGGCGGCTCGGCCGACGTTGTGGGTGCCGAACACCGCGTCGACGAACGGCGCCCGCTGCTGGATCAGGTCCCGGTCCTTCTGCGCCAGGCAGCCGGCCACCGCGATCTGCATCTGCGGCCGGTTGCGCTTGGTCGACGCCAAGTGCCCAAGGGTGCCGTAGAGCCGGTTGTCGGCGTTCTCGCGGATGCAACAGGTGTTGAGCACGACGACGTCGGCGTCGTCGGCGGAGGTCGCCGCCACCAGCCCGTCGGCCTCGAGCAGGCCCGCGATGCGTTCCGAGTCGTGCTCGTTCATCTGGCACCCGAAGGTGCGCACGAAATACGAACGGGGCTCGGTCATTACCCGCCTAAGGGTAACGACCGAGCCCCGTCTTCAACTCAGTCGAGTTCGGCGAGCTCGATCGGTTCGTCGTCGCCCTCGCCCTCACCGAGCGGAACGTCGTCTTGCCCGATGCCCGACGCCTTGCAGATGCGGTCGTACAGCGTGACCATCAGCTCGGGGTTCTCGAGCAGGAACGTCTTGGCGTTCTCCCTACCCTGGCCGAGCTGCTCGCCCTCGTAGGTGTACCAAGCGCCTGCCTTCTTTACGATGCCGAGATCGACACCGATGTCGATGACCGAACCCTCGCGGCTGATGCCCTTGCCGTAGACGATGTCGAACTCGGCCTGCCGGAACGGCGGCGCCACCTTGTTCTTGACCACCTTGACGCGGGTGCGGTTACCCACGACCTCGGTGCCGTCCTTGATCGCCTCGATGCGACGGATGTCGAGGCGCACCGACGAATAGAACTTGAGCGCACGGCCGCCGGGCGTCGTTTCCGGCGAACCGAACATCACGCCGATCTTCTCGCGCAGCTGGTTGATGAAGATGCAGATCGTGTTGCTGCGGTTGAGGTTGGCCGTGAGCTTGCGCAGCGCCTGGCTCATGAGGCGGGCCTGGAGGCCGACGTGGGTGTCGCCCATCTCGCCTTCGATTTCGGCGCGGGGCGTGAGGGCCGCGACGGAGTCGATGACCAACACGTCGAGCGCACCCGAGCGGATCAGCATGTCGGCGATCTCGAGCGCCTGCTCACCGGTGTCGGGCTGACTGATGAGCAGCTCGTCGGTGTTGACGCCGATGGCCGCGGCATACACCGGGTCCATGGCGTGCTCGGCGTCGACGTAGGCGCACGTGCCGCCGTTGCGCTGCGCCTCGGCCACGACGTGCATCGCCAGGGTCGACTTACCGGATGACTCAGGGCCGAAGATCTCGATTACGCGCCCGCGGGGCAGACCGCCCACACCCAACGCCAAGTCGAGGGCCAATGCACCAGTCGGGATGGTCTCCACCGACATCGACGGCTTCTCACCCATGCGCATGACTGCGCCCTTCCCGAACTGCTTCTCGATCTGACCCAGCGTCGTCTCGAGTGCCTTTTCGCGCTCCACCGGAGCCCCTCTCTCTCGTCTTGTGTCTGACAGGCGCCACCCTACGGAAGGGGTGTAACAACAAACACGAGTGTAATTCCGAACAACTGTTCGAACAAGCATTCGCCCGAGGTTTGGCGGAGTTCGGACGGTGATCTGACCGCGATCACGATCCAAACGCCGCCAATTCCGTCGCCACTCGTCGGAGCGTGTGGTTGCCTGACAACGCATATGAGTGAGGTCGACGACCTGATCGACGAAGCCGCCGCGGCGCCGACCGTCGGATGGGACTTCTCGTGGCTCGACGGGCGGGCGACCGAGGCGCGGCCGTCGTGGCATTTCCGTGAGCGCGTCGCCGAACGCGCCGCGCACGCGCACGCGCTGCTCGACATCGAGTGCGGCGACGGCCGACTGCTGGACTCGATTCCGCATCTGCCGCCGCTGGTCGTCGGCGTCGAGGATTACCAACCGCGGCCCGGCATGGTTTGCGCGACGGGCGCGGCGCTTCCCTTGCGCGACGCGTCGTTCGATCTTGTGATCTCGCGCCACCCCGTCGCCGCGCACTGGGACGAGATCGCCCGCGTCCTCACGCCCGGCGGCACCTACGTTGCACAACACGTCGGGGCGCGCAGCGCGGCCGCAGTCGGTGAGTGGTTCGTCGGACCGTGGCCCGCCTCCGACGCTCGCACTCCCGAGCGGGCGCGACGGGAGGCCGAGGGCGTCGGACTCGAGGTTCTCGACCTGCGCTACGAGGAACTACCGATGGTCTTCTACGACGTCGGCGCGGTGATCTACTTCCTGCGCCTCGTGGTGTGGATCGTCCCGGACTTCACGGTGGCGAAATATCGCGACCGTCTCGCGGCGATGACGTTCCCGTTCCACGCCACATCGACGCGCTTTCTCATCGAAGCGCGGCGCGCTTAGATGTAGCCGCGCATGCGCTCGGCTTCGGCGACGCGTTGGATGCCGATGGCGAACGCCGCCTGCCGCAGCGTGCAGTCCCTCTCACGCGCGAACGCCGACGCGGCGTCGTAGGCGCGGGTCATGTAGTCGTGAAGGGTCTCGTTGAAACGGTTCTCGCTCCAGGGCATCTGCTGGATGTTGGCGGTCCACTCGAAGTACGAGCCGGTGACGCCGCCGGCGTTGGCGAGGATGTCGGGAACGAGCGTGATGCCGCGGTCGGCGAGGATCTTGTCGGCGTTCGGCGTCGTCGGATAGTTGGCCGCTTCGATCACGACTTCGGCCTGAATGTGTTCGGCGTTGCCCTGATGCAACTGCTCGTCGAGCGCCGCAGGAATCAGCACCGCGCAGGGCAACTCGAGCAGTTCCTCGTTCGTGACCTTGTCGTAGGTGCCCGGGAACTCGTTGACCTTGCCGCCCGCCTTCACGTGGGCGAACAGGCCCGGCACGTTGAGGCCCTCGGCGCAGAAGATGCCGCCCCACATGTCCGACGCGCCGACGATACGGCAGCCCCGCGTCGACGCCGCCAGCGCGGCGAACGAACCCACGTTGCCGAAGCCCTGAACGACGACCGGCAGGTCGTTGAGGTCGAGGCTGTGCTCGCGGGCGTACGCCTCGAGCACGTAGGCCACGCCGAGGCCCGTCGCACCTTCCCGGCCGGGCTGACCCCCGAGACCGAGCGGCTTGCCCGTCACACACGCCGGCGAATACCCGTGCGACGCCGAGAACGCGTCCATGAACCACGCCATTGTCTGCGCGTTCGTGTTCATGTCCGGCGCCGGGATGTCGCGGTAGACGCCGATGACGTGGCTGATGCCGTTGGCGTAGCGCCGCGTCAGGCGCTGGAGTTCGCCCGGGCTCATGCCCGACGGATCGATGGTGACGCCACCCTTGGCCCCGCCGAAGGGAATGTCGAGCAGCGCCGTCTTCCACGTCATCAACGACGCCAGCGCCCGCACCTCTTCGAGATCCGCGTTGGGGTGATACCGGATGCCGCCTTTGTAAGGCCCGCGGGCGCCGTTGTGCTGCACCCGGTAGCCCTGCGCCACCACGAGGTCGCCGTTGTCGAGCCGCAGGGGAATCTGGACCGAAATCTCCCGGTAGGTCGTCGTGAGGATCGACCGCATCTCGTCGTCGAGGTCGATGATCGCCGCCGCCTCGTCGAAGTTCTTGTTGACCGCCTGAAACGCGGTGAGACCCTCGCGTGCCATTAGGGCTTGGGCACCGTTGCCAGTTGCGATGCAATCACGTTCCGCTCCTCCTCTTGGGCGATGGCGGCGACGGCTTCCTCCGCCAGCGTGTAGTACTTGCGATGGGCCGCAGCATCACCCGCGACCGCGGCGGCCCGCGCCATGCCTTCGAGCATCGACGCCCGCTGCCAGTCCATCCATCCTTCGCGCTCGCACACGTCGAAGGCGCGTTGCGCATACTGCTGGGCCATCCAGCCATAGCCGAGGAGCGACGCGCAATGCGCGATCTGCCAGTCGCCCGTTGCGGTCTGCTCCGGGCCGCCCACGAATCCCCAGTGCCACCGCGAGGCGAACGCGCGCTCGAGCATCGCGGCGTCGTCGTCGGGCGTCCGATCGGGTTTGTCGATCAACTCCCACGCCGCGTTGAACGCCTGCACGGCGAAGTACTGGTGCGCCTCGCGTTCGTCCACTAGCCCTCCTCGCGCAGTCGGCGCCGCAGCAGGTCCATTAGCGAGATGGCGCTGAATTGGCGGATCCGGTCGCGATCGCCCGGCAGCCGCACCTCGACGGCGTCGACCGTGCCGTTGCGAGCGATGCCGTAGAACACAGTGCCGACGGGCTGACCTTCCTGCTCGTCGGGCCCCGCGACGCCGGTGACCGACAGGCCGATGTCGGCACCGAGCACCTTGGCCGCGCCGACCGCCATCGCCTTGGCCGCCTCGGCCGAGACGACAGGCCCCTCGGGCACGCCGAGCACCGAGAACTTCACGTCGGACGCATACGACACGATCGACCCACGGAACCAGTTGGTGGCGCCGCGCACCGCCGCGCAGCGCGAACCGACGAGGCCGCCTGTGAGCGATTCGGCGAGGCCGAGCGTCTCGCCGCGGGCCACGAGCATGTCGCCCACTACCGATTCCATGGTGTCGTTGTCGACGGCGAACACGAGGTCGCCCAGCAGCGCCCGCACCGCTGCCTCTTCGTCCGCCAGCGCGCTCAGCGCCTCGGCCTCGGTGGCCGCCTTCGCCGTCAAGCGCACCTTGATGCCCTCGATGCCCGACGCCAGAAAGGCGATCGTGACAAGGGTCGCATTCGATTCGTGATGCAGGAAACGCGCGTGCAATTGCTGGGCGAGCATGCTCTCCGACGTTCCCCACGTGCGCAGGACGCGGCTGCGAATCGTCGCCGTCTCCCCCGAGCGCGCCAGCAGGTCGGGGATGACGGCGCGGGTCACCATGTCCTGCATCTCGTAGGGCACGCCTGGCACCGCGTAGATGACCTTGTGGCCGACCGGACAGATGAGGCCCGGTGCCGTGCCCATCGTCTGGTCGATCACCGTTGCGCCTGCAGGCACGTCGGCTTGACGCAGGTTATTGGCCGCCATCTCGCGGCCCCGCGCCCGGAACATCTCTTCGACGCGCGCCGCGACCTCGGCGTTTCGGTGCAGCGGCACCGTCATCACTTCGGCGATGGCCTCCCGCGTGATGTCGTCCTGCGTCGGGCCGAGGCCCCCGCACACGATGACGGCGTCGGCGCGCGCCAGCGCACAGCGCAACGCGTGGACGATGCGGCCGAGATTGTCGCCCACCGCCGTCGAAAAATGACGGTCCATGCCGGCGGCCGCCAGCGTCTCGCCGAGCCAGGCGGAGTTCGTGTCGACGATCTGGCCGAGCAGCAGCTCGGTGCCGACCGCGACGACTTCAACTCGCACGAACCCGCTGTCCTCCTTCGAGGAAGTACTGCGCGCCGGTCACGAGCGTGAGCACGACCGCCAGCCAGATCAGATCGCGGTAGAACCACTTGACGTTCGTGGTGAGCGGCAACAGCGCGAACCCGATGGCGACTTCCGTCAGCACCGTCTTGACCTTCGCCCACCAGCGCGCCGGCACGCTGATCCCACGCTGCGCCAACCACGAGCGATAGATCGACACCGCCACCTCGCGTACGCCGATCAGGATCGCCGGCAGCGCCGACAGATCGTTGCGCGACACCAGCGCGGCGAGGGCGCCGAGCACGAGCACCTTGTCGGCCAGCGGGTCGAGAAATGCACCCGAGCTCGTCGTACCGTGGCGGCGCGCCAGATACCCGTCGACGCCGTCGGTCGAGGTCAGCAACACCCAGCACGCGACCGCCGGCCACGACGCCCCACCCGACGCGATCGTCACGATCAGGAACGGGCTGACGAGCAGGCGCAGAACGGTGACGAGATTGGCCGGCGTCACCAGCGCCGAGGACCCGAAGGACGACTCGGTCTTCACCGCGACGCCTCGAGATCCACGCCGATCACGCCGGTGACGGTAACCGTCTGAAAGGTGCCGACGGGGAGATCGTCGGGGATACGCACCACGCCGTCGATCTCGGGAGCCTCGCGATGCGACCGACCGACGCCCGGCGCGTCGACCAGGACCGTCTGGGTCGTGCCGACGTGGGCGGCGCGCCGGGCGCGCGTGATGCCGTCCTGCAACTCGCTGGCCTCGGCGAGGCGCTCTTGCACCAACGACGGGTCGACGTGGCCGTCCTGCGTGTCGGCGTAGGTGCCTTCTTCGCGCGAGTACGCGAACAACCCGACCCAGTCGAACTGCGCCGCCTGCATGAAGGCGAGGAGGTTGTCGTGGTCCGCCTCGCTCTCGCCGGGGTAGCCGACGATGAAGTTCGAACGAATGGTGGCGTCGGGATACCGCGCCCGAATGTCGTCGATGCGCGTCAGGAACTTGTCGCCGTTGCCCCACCGCCGCATCCGCTTGAGCAGCGGCGCGGACGCGTGTTGGAGCGACAAGTCGTAATAGGGCACCCCGGTCGCACCGATCACGTCGATCAGACCATCGGTGAGGTCTGACGGATACAGGTACAGCAACCGGACACGCTCGGTGCGCGCCGCCACGGCCTCGACGAGGGCGGTGATGGCGCGGCGCTCGCCGATGTCGTTGCCGTAGCTGGCGAGGTCCTGGGCGACGAGCACGATCTCGCGGGCGTCGAGTGCCTCGACTTCTTCGAGGATCGACTCGCGGGTGCGCGACCGCTGCTTGCCCCGGAACGACGGGATGGCGCAGAAGCCGCAGTTGCGGTCGCAGCCCTCGGCCACCTTGACGTAGGCCCACGGCCGAGGCGAGCGCGGCCGCGGCAGGTTCAGCAGGTCGAAGCTCGGCACGGCCGGCTTGGCGCCGAGCGTCACGGGCACGCCGAAGCCCGCCACCTGGTCGACCTCGGGCAGCGCGTCGGCCAGTTCGGCGCCGTAGCGCTCGGCCATGCAGCCGGTCACGACGAGGCGGGCGTCGGCTCGCTTCACCTCGCCGAGTTGGATCACGGTGTCGACCGACTCCTGGCGCGCCGCGTCGATGAAGGCGCAGGTGTTGACGACCACGACGTCGGCGTCGGCGGCGGAGGAGGCGGCCACGTAGCCGTCGGCCTCGAGCGTGCCGATCAACTTGGCCGAGTCAACCTCGTTCTTGGGGCAGCCGAGCGTCTCGACCCAGTACTTCACACCGCTAAGGGTACGGAACTCAGTAGTTGAGTTTTAAGCCGGGGCGCGCCCAGGTGGTCTTGGCCAGCTTTCCGGTGGCCGACAGGGTGACCCACGCGGTGCGCATGTCGTCGCCGCCGAAGCAGATATTCGTGGTGAGCGGGTCGGGGAACAGCACGTTTTCCACGATCTGGCCGTCGGGAGCGAACACGGTGATCCCGGCCTCGTGCGCCAGCGTGGCGACGCACACGTTGCCGTTTTCCTCGACGGCGAGCGAGTCGAACAGCGCCGGTGGATGGCCGGCGCCGAGGTACATGCCACCGCCGGTGACGGGGTTGCCGCCGGTGAGCTGACCCGGGCCGGCCACGTCCCAGGCGTAGAGGTGGGCGGTGGCGGTTTCGACGGCGTACAGGCGCGATCCGTCGGGCGACAGACCGATGCCGTTGTAGCCGTGGTTGCCCCGCGCGACCTGGACGATCTGGGAGCCGTCAGGCTTGGCGTAGTAGATGAACCCGCGGTCCACGTCGCGCTCGCGCGTCTTGCCGAGATCGGTGAACCAGATGCCACCGTCCTTATCGATCACGATGTCGTTCGGACCGTTGAGGCGGTTGCCGTCGCACTCGGTGTACAGCGTCGTCACCTCGCCGCTGTCGATGTCGACGCGCTGGAGCGAGCCCGTCGTGTAGTCGGCGTGATGCGACACGCCACCGGGTCCGAGCGGCAGGTTGATCTCGCCGAGCTCGGTCCACTGGAAGCCACCGTTGTTGCACACGTACAGCGCACCGTCGGCGCCCACCGCGAGGCCGTTCGGCCCGCCGCCCACGTCGGCGACCTCGGTCTTGGTGCCGTCGGGGGCGACGCGGGTCAGCTTGCCCGTCTTGATCTCCACGACGATCACCGAACCGTCGGGCATCGCGACCGGTCCTTCGGGAAAGGCCAAGCCTTCGGTGACGATCTCGATATCAGCCATTGGGGTGACTCACTTTCACGATGGTGTGGATCCCGCCGCGCACCAGCCAATCGGTCGTCACCGTCATCGAGACCGGCGACAACGCGGCGACGAGGTCGTTGAGGATCCGGTTGGTGACGTCCTCGTGGAACGCGCCCTCGTTGCGGAACGACCACAGGTACAGCTTCAAGCTCTTCAACTCGACGATCTTGTCGCCGGGCACATAGCTGATGGTGACGGTGGCGAAGTCGGGCTGGCCCGTCATCGGACACACGCAGGTGAACTCCGGCGTCTCGCACGTGACCTCGTACACGCGTCCCGGATGCGGGTTGTCGATGGCGACGAGGTCGCGGGATGGCTCGCTGGGCACGGCGACGGAACTTAGTCAGTGACGACGAGACCGGTCCGGTCGACGTCAAGGCGCACGGCGCGCCCCGCGACGTTCGTCTCGGTCAGCATGTCGACACCGGCGGCGCACACTGCGTCGGCGTCGCCCTCCATTGCCACGGCGAGCAGCGTCGAGCCGGCGCCGGACCAGCAGGCGCCGAGCGCGCCCGCCTCGACGAGGCCGCGCATGATCGGCGCCGATTCCGGAAACAGCGGGATGCGGTACGGCTGATGCAGGGTGTCTTCCATCGCATAGGCCGAGAACCGCGACGCGTCGGCGAATCCGGCGATGAGCAATCCGAGGCGTCCGAGGTTCGTCGCCGCGTCGTGCAACGACACCTCTTGGTGCAAGGCGGCGCGGGCGTCACGCGTCGACAGCATCCGGTCGGGGATGACGACGACGAACGCCAGCCGGTCGTCGACGGCCAGGCGTTCGGCGACGGGTGTGTCGCCGACCATGGTGCCCACGACGAGGCCGCCGAGTACGGACGCCGCCGCGTTCTCGGCGTGGCCGTCCACGGCGGTGGCAACCGCGAGTGGTTCGGCGGCGCCGGCGGCGGCGGCGGTGGCAGCCGCCAGCGCCGCGCTGCTCCCGAGGCCCCGCGCCACCGGGATTTCGGAACGGATGGTGATCGCGACGTTGTCGTGACCCAGCACATCCCGCACCACGCGCGCCGCCATGTGATCGGGACCCACCGGGAAGTCCTCGCCCTCGCCGTGGGCCGTGATCGACAGCGCGTCCGCCGGCTCCACGGAGACGTCGACGTAGAGACTCAGCGCCAGCGCGAGCGCGTCGAAGCCGGGTCCCAAGTTGGCTGAACTACACGGACATCTGGCGCGCATTGCAACAACCTAGTTGTCACTTTTTCGTCGACGGCGTGGTCGAAAGCAGTGACGGGAAACAACTTCCCCTCCCGTCAGGAGGCAGTACTCATGCATGACTTTCTGACCCTCGCCTTCGTCGGTCTCGGCATCTTCGCCGTCGCCAACTTCCTCGAGGATCTCGTGCCGATGCTCCGGCGCTATCACGGCTTCGTGATGTTGGCCATGGGTATCGGCGTCGCCTACTGGATGGACTACAGCATGTTCACCGGTTGGCACATCGCCGTGCGCAACGCCACCGTGGGCCATCTGCTGACGGGCGTCGCGCTCGCCGGCACCACCAGCGTGTGGCGTGGTCTCCACCACTGGCTGGGCGCGTCCGAGGGCGAAGAGCCGGAAGAGCGCAAGTCGCACATGCGTCTCGCTGCGTAACAGCGCTTCGCTAACCAGAAAGACAGCAGCGCAAGTCGCACATGCGTCTCGCGGCGTAGCAACAACCTCGCTCTACTGAGCAAAGAGGGCCGGTGCAACGAAGCGCCGGCCCTCTTGCGCGTCTGGGCGGCGGGTGAGACTCAGACCTTGTGGAACGCCAGCATCGACTGGCCCCGCGGCGAACCCCAGTCGCCGATGTGCTCGAGCTTCAGGGGCAGGCCGTTGACGAGATCCTCGAAAAACCGCACGTGGTAGCGGAACGGGTCGCGGTCGGGATACGTGACCGACGGCGGTCCGTCCTTCTGCGGGAACTCGATCGGCGACAGATCGTTGGGGTCACCCGGGTTGTCGAGAAAGGTGGCGTAGAACACGCCGCCGGGGCGCAGTGCCTCGGACATGCGCACGAGACACCGGTGGATGTTGTTGAGCGGGATGTGGGTGAAGACCGACTGCGCGAGGGCGACGTCGAACTGCCGACCGAACTTGTCGAACTCGAAGTCCCGGTTGCACAGCAGGACGGGCGCCCGGTCGGTCAGACCGGCGTCGGCGAGTTCCTCGGCGCCGACGTCGAGAATCCATTGCTCACGCTCGATCCCGCAGTAATGCCCGGGCTCGAGGTAGCGGATGAAGTGCACACCGCCGCGCAACGCCCCGCAGCCGACGTCGAGCATCCAGTCGCTCGGCTGGAGGCCCTGCTCCACGAGGAAGTTGAACTGGTGCTGGCCCATCTCCTCCCAAGCGCCGCCGACGATCTGACGGGCAACGGCTCGGCGGTCGACGCCGCGCTGATCAAGTCGATTTGCAGCGCGACGCAGCGCGCGGGAAAGGGTGCTGGGCATAGATAGATAACGCCCCGCGCCGTAGGTTCTCGCGCCTAGGAGGCCTGGTCGAGCGCCTCGAGTTCCTCGACCGTCATCAGCACGGCGCGTGCCTTCGATCCTTCGGACGGTCCGACGACACCATTTTCTTCGAGCAAGTCCATCAGGCGACCGGCGCGGGCGAAGCCGACCTTGAGCTTGCGCTGCAGCATCGACGTCGAACCGAGCTGGCTGCGCACGACGAGGTCACGGGCAGCGCGCAGCAGCTCGTCGTCGGAATCACCGCCGGCGCCGCCGAAGGTGCGCTCCCCCGGTCCCGCGTCTTCGCCTTCGACGCCTTCGACGTATTCGGCGCGCGCCTGGCGCTTCCAGTGCCCCGCCACTTTGCGCACTTCGTCCTCGCCCACCCATGCGCCCTGCACTCGCCGGCCGCTCGACGAGTTCGCCGTCAGCAACAGCATGTCGCCCTTGCCGACGAGACGCTCGGCACCGGGCTGGTCGAGGATGACGCGGCTGTCGGTCTGGCTCGACACGGCGAAGGCCAGGCGCGACGGCACGTTGGCCTTGATGACGCCGGTGATGACGTCGACTGACGGGCGCTGCGTCGCGATGACGAGGTGGATGCCGACGGCGCGGGCCATCTGCGCGATACGACAGATCGACTCTTCGACGTCGCGGGCCGCCACCATCATCAGGTCGGCCAGCTCGTCGACCACCACGAGGATGAACGGAAGGCGCTTGTACTCCTTGTCCTCTCCCGGCTCGGGTTGCAGATCGCCACGATCGAACGCGGCGTTGTAGCCGGTGATGTCGCGCACGCCGACCTCGTAGAGCAACTCGTAGCGCCGCTCCATTTCCTTCACCGCCCAGTTCAGCGCGTTGGCGGCGCGCTTGGGGTTGACGACGACCTGGGTGAGCAGGTGCGGCAACGCGTTGTACTGACCGAGCTCGACGCGCTTGGGGTCGATCAGGATCATGCGCACCTGGTCGGGCGTCGAGCGCACCAGCACCGAGGTGATCAGGCTGTTGATGCAGCTCGACTTACCGGCGCCGGTGGCGCCGGCGATGAGGATGTGCGGCATCTCGGCGAGGTTCGCCATGACCGCACGGCCCGCGATGTCCTTGCCCAGCGCGACCTCGAGCGGATGCGTCGACTTGCGGGCTTCCTCAGAGCCGAGGATGTCGGCAAGGGCGACGAGCTGGCGATCGCGGTTGGGCACCTCGACACCGATGGCCGACTTGCCCGGGATCGGCGCCAGGATGCGGACGTCGGGCGACGCCATCGCGTAGGCGATGTCCTTGTGGAGGCTCGTGACCTTGGCGACCTTCACACCCGGGCCCAGTTCGAGTTCGTAGCGGGTGACGGTGGGCCCGACGGTCATGCCCACGAGGCGCGTCTCGACGCCGTGGGCCGCCAGCGCGTGCTCGAGCGTGCGGCCGCCGGCTTCGATCTGGCGGCGGTCGATCTCGACGGCCTTCGATCGCTTCAGCAGCGCCAGGGGCGGCAGGCGCCAGGGACCCTCGCGGTGCGCGGGGCCCAGGTCGATGGCCAGCTGGTCCGCCGCGACGGGCTCGGTGGTTTCGGGCACCGACACGGTGATCTCGGGGTCGGGCTCGGGTTCGGTTACCTCCGGCGCGTCGTCTTCGGTGGGCGGCGGCACGACTTCGAGCGCCGGCTTCTTCTGGCGCGTCGGATGACGCCGCGACGCGTCGATGCGCTCCTCGACGTCGGTGGTCGTGGCCGCCGCGATGTGGCGCGCCGAACCGCTCAGCACGTCGACCGCCTTCTTGAGGCCGTGGACGAGATGGCCCCACGCCTCGCGCGCCGACAACTTCAACACGACGAGCAGGCCGACGAGGCCGAGGACCACCAAGATGAGCGCCGCGCCCGGCACCGCCAGCAGGCTGCGCAGCGGCTCGGCGATGGCAACGCCCACGAGACCGCCGGCGTTGCGCAGCTCGTCGGCGGGATCGGTCCACGCCGGCGCGCCCTGGGCCAAGTGGATGAGACCGGTCCCGGCCAGCACCATGAACGTCGTGCCGATGACGACCCGCGCCGGTTCCTGGCGCGGCCGGCCCTGCAGCAACGCCACGCCGACGCCGGCGACGGCGACGGGGAGCGCGAGTCGGCCCCACCCGAACAGCAGGCCGGCGAGGTCGCGCAGGAAGCGCCCGACCGGCCCCGTGAGGTCGGCGTAGATGCCGAGGGCGCACACGACGCCGAAGGCGACGAGGAGGAGTCCCCACACGTCGTCGGACTGGCGGCCGAGGTGGGTGGCGAGTGATTTGCGGACGCGTTCGAGCGTCGACGCGTTCTTCTTTGCCGCGGGACGACGCGTCGTCGCCGGGGCTTTCCGAGTGCGAGCGGGGCCTCGCTTCGTTGTGGCCATGGCCAGATAAACCGTACCTACGTTCGGTCCGCCCGAGGTGGAGGGTAGCCGGTGCTAGGCAGGGATCGAGTACGTCACCGTTGCGTGCGACACGAGGTGGTCGCCCGAATAGCAACCGACCTCGGTCACCGACAGGCGCTTGCCCAGCTTGATCAGGTTCGCTTCGGCGAACAGGTCCTGGTCGAGCGACGGCTTGCGCAGGAAGTTGATGTTGAGATTCGTGGTGACCGCGAGGGCGACGGGGCCGATGCGCGACAGCGTCGCCAGCCAGGCGGCGGCGTCGCTCAGCGACATCATCGTCGGCCCGCTCACCGTGCCGCCGGGCCGCTCGTGTTCGGGGCCGATCGGGATCGTGAGCACGACACCGCGGTCGGTCACCTCCGACACGTGATAGGCGCGCTGGTTGAAGAACGCCTTGACGAGGAAGTCGTCGAGTTCGCCGGCCGTCATGACCGGCGGCGGGATGGTGACGGATCCCGCCACGTCAGACCATCGTCTGGCCGCCGCTCGTGTTGAGCGCCTCGCCGGTGATGTAGTTGCCCTCGTTGCTGAGGAGGAAGACGATCGAGTTGGCGACGTCCTCGGCGGTCTGCATGCGCCCGAGCGGGATCTGGCTTTGCAGCCACGCGTCGAACCCACCGGGTTGACCGCTGAAGATGTTCTCCATCTGATGGTCCTTGTTCAGCAGGTCGGTGTCGACCGTGCCCGGGCACACGGCGTTGACCGTGATGCCTGACGGGCCCAGCTCAATCGCCCATGTCTGGGTCAGCATGATGATCCCGGCCTTCGCCGCGCAATAGGCGCCGAGCGGCGGCATGCCGCGCTTGCCCGCCTGCGACGACACCGAACAGATCTGCCCCTTCGTCCCGGCGGCGACCATGCGCGCGGCAACGGCGCGGGTCATGAGGAACATGCTGCGCAAGTTGAGCGAGATCATCTTGTCGAACTGATCCGTCGGCAGGTACGTGAGCGGGCCCGCGCCCATGCCGAAGCCGCCGCCGCCGACGACGTTGGCCAGCAGCGAGATCTCACCGAGGGCCTCGGTGCCTTCCGCGACCGCCGCTTCGACTTGCGCTTCGTCGGTGCAGTCCGCCTTGATGCCAACAGCGCGCCGGCCCATCGCTTCGATCTCCTGCACGATCGTCTCGAGATCGGTCGGCTCGGCGACGCCGTGGTGCGGGAAGTCGGCCATCGGCGCGCCGAGATCGACGCAGATGACGTCGGCACCTTCGCGAGCGAGCATCAGCGCCGTCGCCCGACCAATCCCCCTCGGGCGCGCCGCTCCCGTGACGAGTGCGACCTTGCCTGCGATTCCGGTGAACGCCATGGGCGCTTTCTAGCGGATCACTCCCCCGGCACTACCAACCTACCGCGAGGTGGGGGGCTTGCGGCAAGGACCCTCGAGTCCTCACCATGCCGCCGATGAACGCGCACGATGTGGTGATCGCCGGCGGCGGACCGACCGGGTTGATGTTGGCGGCGGAACTGCGACTGGCGGGCGTCGACGCCGTCATCGTCGAACGCCGGGCGACCCAAGACCTCGATGGTTCACGCGCCGGCGGGCTGCACCCGCGCACGCTGGAGGTGCTCGACCAGCGCGGCGTGGTCGACCGGTTCGTCGACGCCGGCCAGAAGCATCCCGCCGCCGGCTTTGCCGGGATCTTCCTCGACATCTCCGACTTCCCGACGCGCCACAACTACCTGCTCGGCCTGTGGCAGCGCGACATCGAGCGCATCCTCGCGGGCTGGGTGCTCGACGAACTCGGGGCGCCGATCATGCGCCGCCGCGACGTGCGCGGCTTCGTGCAAGACGACGACGGCGTCACCGTCACCCTCGACGACGGCGACGCCGTACGCGCCACCTACCTCGTCGGCTGCGACGGCGGCCGCAGCGTGGTGCGCAAGACGGCGGGGATCGACTTCGTCGGCTACGACGCCACCGCCACCTTCCTCATCTGCGAAGCGGAGATGACCGACCCCGAAGTCGGGATGCGCCGCGAGGGCGGTGGACTCGGGCCGGCCAACCCCGGCGTCGACGACGGCCGCTACCGCTTCGCACTGAAGGAGGATGCGGTCAGCCACGACGGCGAACCGACCTTCGAGGACGCCCACGCCTTGCTCGTGGCCAAGTACGGCACCGACTTCGGCCTCCGCAACCCCACGTGGATCTCGCGCTTCGGCGACGCCACCCGCCAGGCGGCGACGTACCGATCCGGGCGCGTGTTCGTCGCCGGCGACGCCGCCCACATTCACGGGCCGCAAGGCGGCCAGGGCCTCAACGTGGGCGTGCAGGACGCCGTCAACCTCGGCTGGAAGCTCGGCCAGGTGCTGCGCGGCGCCGCGCCCGACGCACTGCTCGACACGTACCACGCCGAGCGCCATCCCGTCGCCGCCCGCGTGCTGCACAACACGATGGCGCAGGTGGCGCTCAGCATCGCCGACGAACGCCACGACGCCATGCGCGACATCACGATCGAACTGCTGGCGATGGACGAGCCGCGCCGCTACGTCGCCGGCATGGTGACGGGCCTCGACGTGTTCTACGACCTCGGCGGCGACCACCCGCTCGTCGGACGGCGCATGCCCGACCTCGACCTGCGTAACGATCGCGTCTACGAACGGCTCCACGCCGCGCAACCCGTCGAGCTCGACCTGGCGGCGCAGTGCACGGCGACGACGTGCGAGTTGCCGGTGATCGGCCGGGTGCCGCTGCCGCAGGCGGTGATGATCCGCCCGGACGGCTACGTCGCCGCCGTCACACTTCCATGACGATGGGCACGATCATGGGGCGGCGCCGCGTGCGCTCGCTCACGAACTTGCCCAGCGCCGAGCGCGCCGCCTTGCGCAGCGTGTCGGCGTCGTTGGTCTGCACACTGCTGACGTGGGCGCGCACCGCCTCGCGCGCTTCGTCCAGCAGGCCTTCGGCTTCGGGGGCGTAGACCCAACCGCGCGTGATGATCTCGGGACCGCTCACGACTTCACCGGTCTGCGCGTCGACCGTCACCACGACGATCACGACGCCTTCGTCGGCCAGTACCTTGCGGTCGCGCAGCACGAACTCGCCCACGTCGCCGACGATGCCGTCGACGTAGAGGTACCCGGCGGGCACGGTGTCGGCGAAGTCGATGCCGTCGTCGGACAACTCGATCACATCGCCGTCCTCGCACAGCAGCACGTGGTTGTCCGACATGCCGAGCATCTTGGCCAAGCGCGCGTGGTGCGTCAGGTGGCGGAACTCGCCGTGCACGGGGATGAAGAACTCGGGCTGGGCCAGCGTGAGCAGCGTCTTGAGTTCCTCGCCCTTGGCGTGGCCCGACACGTGCACCTGGGCGATACCGGAGTGCACCACGTCGCAGCCGAGGCGGTGCAGGCCGTCGATCACCTTGCCGACGTTGCTCTCGTTGCCGGGGATGGCGTGGCTCGACAGGATCACGACGTCGCCCTCACCCACCTTGATGCGCCGGTTCTCGCCCGCCGCCATCAACGCCAGGGCGCTCAGCGGCTCGCCCTGCGACCCCGTCGACACGACGCACACCTTCTCGGGCGGCAGGTCGCCGAGATCGTCGATGTCGACCACCGCGTTGTCGGGCACGTCGAGCAAGCCGAGGCTGCGGGCCAGCGCCACGTTCTTGCCCATCGAGCGGCCGAGGGTGGCAATCGTGCGCCCGTGCTTGACCGCCGCGTCCATCACCTGCTGGATGCGATGGATGTGGGAGGCGAAGCACGTAACGATCACGCGCTTGTCCTCGTTGTCGCGAAACAGGTCGCGCAGCGCCTCGCCGATCACGGTTTCCGACACGGTGTGGCCGGCGCTCTCGGCGTTGGTGGAGTCACCCAGCAGCAGGCGGATGCCGTGCTCGGATGCCAGCGCGCCGATGCGAGCGATGTTGGTGGTGCGCCCGTCGACCGGCGTGAGGTCGAGCTTCCAATCGCCCGAGTGCAGGATGATCCCCTGGGGCGTGTGGAGCGCGATGGCGAAGGCGTGGGGCACCGAGTGGGTGACGGGGATGAACTCGACGTCGAAGGGGCCGATCTGCACCCGGTCGCCGTCGGAGTTGACCGGCCGGAAGTCGGTGCGCTTCGTGAGGCCGGCTTCGTCGATGCGGTTGCGGGCCAGGCCCAGCGTGAGCGCCGAGCCGTAGAGCGGGAACGACAGGTCACGCAGCAGGAAGTGCAGCGCGCCGACGTGGTCCTCGTGGCCGTGGGTGAGCACGCACGCTTCGACCCGGTCGGCGTTCTCGCGCAGGAAGGTGAAGTCCGGCAGTACGAGGTCGACACCGGGCATGTCGAGGCTCGGGAACATGAGCCCGCAGTCGATGAGCAGCAGCCGGTTGTCGACTTCGACCACGGCGCAGTTGCGCCCGATCTCCCCGAGTCCGCCCAGAAAGATGACTCGAACCGGTGCTGCCATCCCTTATTTGTACTTGGGCGCGGCCATCGACCCGAGCGATGCCAGCAACGCGTCGGCCGCGGCGTCGAGTTCGGGCGACCCCGGACCCATCGGCAGCCGGCACTGGCCGACGGGCAAACCCAGCCGTCGCATCACCGTTTTGGTCGGCACCGGGTTGGGATACGCGTCGCTGCCTTCGAAGTCGTAGGACGCGGCGAGCGCGGCGTTGAGCTCGCGGGCGCGGTCGACGTCGCCCTTGGAGAACGCCTCGATCATCTCCTTTTGCGCCGCGGCGGTCCAGTGGCTGGCGACGCCCACGACGCCGCAGGCACCGACCGCCAGGAACGGCAGCGTGAGCGACGAGTCACCCGAGTACACCTCGAAGTAGTCGGGCGCGTCGCGCAGCAGCATCGCGGTCGACGACGGGTCCTTCGCCGCGTCCTTGTTGGCCACGATGGTGGAGCAGTCGGCGATCAGCTTGAGGAAGGTCTCGTTGGCGATCTTGCGGCCCGAGCGAATCGGGATGTCGTAGAGCATCACCGGCAGGTCGGTGCACTCGGCGATCGCCTTGAAATGGCCGTAGAGGCCCGACTGCGAGGGCCGGTTGTAATACGGCGTCACCGCCAGCACCGCGGCGGCGCCGACGCGCTTGGCCTCCTTGGTCATCTCGACGGAGTGGGCGGTGTCGTTGGTGCCCGACCCGGCGATGACCGGGATCGTGACCGCCTCGATGGCGGCGCGCCACACCTCGACGCGTTCGGTGTCGGTGAGCACGGGCGACTCACCCGTCGTGCCGGTGACGACGAGTCCGTCGTTGCCGTTGTCCTGCAAGTACCGCGCCAGCGTGGCGACGCCGTCGTAGTCGACGGATCCGTCCGCGTGCATCGGCGTGACCATTGCGGTAAGGATCTGTCCCCACCGGCCTGCATTCCTCACGACGCTTGTTCCTCCACCTGTGCCGGTTCGCTCCCCCGCTCGATGCCGAGCGTGGCGAGAAGATCTTCGTGCAGTTCGAACCACACGGAGTGGTAACTGTCGATCATCGGTTTCGTCATCCAGTCGTGCTCGCCGGCTTCGACGCGGGCGCGCGCTGCGGCGAGCCGGCGTCCGTAGTTGCCGAAGCGTGCGAGGGCATCGCCCAGTTCAGCGCAGATCGGCTGCGCGGCGCTATCGACTTTGGCGAGACGGGCCAGCACCTCGGCGTCGTAGTCGGCATCTTCGTGCCGGTTGCGCTCGGGCGGCGTCGCGTTGTCGACGGGCGGGAACAGCTGCCAGTCGGTACACAGCCGCAACAACTGCGGGTTGAGCACGAGGAAGCGGCGGTACAGCGCGTCGACCGTCGTTCGGAGTCCGGCCCCGTCGAGTTCGGTGGCGGCGCGCTGCGCGTCTTCGTCGCGGCCGAAGGCTGTGAGCGCCCACCCGGCGAGGGCGCCGGTGCGCAACGTCACAAACTCGTCCGCCTGGTGACGCCGCATAGCGGCGTCGACGGTCGCTTCGTCGAGGCCCGTCGCCGCCGCGATTTCCGCGCTCTGCGTCACGCCGCGCACGCGCACCAAGTGCAGAGCGAGAAACGCCGGATCGGATGCGACAGCCACCTGCGCAGACTACGGGCACCGCGTGGTCAGAAGTGCAAGAGTCGACCCATGCGTGCTGCCGTTCTCAAGACGATTCCCGGACAACTCGACATCGACGAGGTCACCATCGGCGAACCCGGCCCCGGCGAGGTGCTGGTGCGCACCGCGGCCGCCGGGCTGTGCCACAGCGACCTCCACTTCATGACGGGCGCCTACCCGTATCCGACTCCCACGGTGCTCGGTCACGAGTCCGCCGGCGTGGTCGAGGCTGTCGGACCCGGCGTGACCTACGTGCAGCCGGGCGATCACGTCATCACGTGCCTGTCGGTCTTCTGCGGCAAGTGCGAGTACTGCCTGTCCGGCTTCCCGAACCGCTGCACGAAAGAAGGCCTGACCCGCGACTTCACCGGCCCGCAGCGCCTCTCGATGCCCGACGGCTCGCCGTGCCATCAGTTCCTGCACCTGTCGAGCTTCGCCGAGAACATGCTGATCCACGAGAACGCGCTGGTGAAGATCCGCAAGGACATGCCGCTCGACCGCGCCGCCCTCATCGGCTGCTCGGTCACGACCGGCCTCGGCGCCGTGTTCCGCACCGCGGCGGTGCCCGCCATGGCGACGGTCGCGGTCATCGGCTGCGGCGGCGTCGGGCTCAACATCGTGCAAGGCGCCCGCATCGCGGGTGCGTCGCGCATCATCGCCGTCGACATGAACGAGACGAAGCTGAAGATGGCCGAGCAGTTCGGTGCCACCGACCTCGTCAACGCGTCGAACGGCGACGCGGTGTCGCAGGTGCAGGCATTGACCGGCGGCGGCGTCGAGTTCTCCTTCGAAGCGATCGGGCTCAAGGCGACCGCCGAGCAGGCGTGGCAGATGCTGGCGCAGGGCGGCACCGCCACGGTCGTCGGCATGATCCCGATCGGCCAGTCGGTCGAACTCAACGGCTTCGACTTCCTCGCCGAAAAGAAGATCCAGGGCTCGAACATGGGCTCGAACCGCTTCCGCTTCGACATGCCGCGCTACGTCGACCTCTACATGGACGGCCGGCTCATGCTCGACGAACTGGTGTCGGCCCGCATCAGCCTCGACGAGATCAACGACGGCTTCGAAGCCATGAAGACCGGCGAGATCGCCCGCGACGTCATCGTCTTCAACTGACACCGAACCTCGCCCCGAACGCGAACTGGGCGCGTCAACCCGTGAAAACCACGAGCTGACGCGCCCAGTTGGGGCGTAGTGGGGGGAACTACGCGGTCTTGGACGAGCCCTGCGTTTCGCCGTTGGCGAGGGCGAACATCTCGTACTCCTCGCCGGTGTCGGCCCAGTCCTCGAAGGCGATGACGCCGAGCTCGGTGAACTTCTCGCGCAGCCAGCCCGGCTTGCCCTTGTCGGCGCCGGCGTCGAGCAGGCCGAGCTTCTTGCAGTTCGGCACGATCTTGGAGAACAGCATCGACTGGAAGCCCTGCCGCTCCGGCGCCTGCATGACGAGCTGCACGGCGTCCTTCACCGGGATGCCCATGCGCTCCCACACTTCCTGCTGGAGGAAGCGGTCGCGCATGCGCACGGCAGCCTCGAAGGCGAACTCCTGGCGCTCGCGCAGCTCAGCGGCCGTGAGCTCCTGGTAGTAGTCCTGCAGCGACAGCACGCCGAACGCGACGTGGCGCGCCTCGTCGCTCATGACGTAGCGCAGCAGCTGCTTGAGCAGCGGCTCGGTGGTGAGCTGGTGGATGAAGCCGAAGGCGGCGAGGGCGAGGCCCTCGACCATGATCTGCATGCCGAGATAGGTCATGTCCCAGCGGCTGTCCTGGATGATGTCGTCGAGGAGCATCTTCAGGTGGGCGTTGATCGGGTAGTGCCCCGACAGCTTCTCGTCGAGGTACTTGGCGAAGACCTCGACGTGGCGGGCCTCGTCCATCACCTGCGTCGACGCGTAGTACTTGGCGTCGATCCACGGCACCGACTCGACGATGCGGGCCGTGCAGATCAGCGCGCCCTGCTCGCCGTGCATGAACTGGCTGAGCGTCCAGTTCTGCGACTCGATGGCGACCTGCAGAAATTCCTTGTCGCCCCACTTCTCGAACGGCGTGCCCGCGAGGTCCATGTTCTGGCTCAGGCCGGTGCTGTTGGCCGCCGCGTTGTTGCGGGCTACCTCTTCCTGGTCGACGGGCGTCTCCCACGGCAGGTCGGTCTGACCGTTCCACATCGACGTCTTCGCCTTCTCGTAGAGACGGTCGAGCTTCGGGCGGTGGCCCTTCTCGTAGTCCCACGTGAAGATCGAGTCGTAGTTCGAGGCGACGTTGCTGATGATGGCGTCGCGCTCGGTGTTGGTGACCGAGAGGATGGCTTCGAGGTCGTTGATGTCCTCGCGGCCGATGATGGCGGCGTTCTCGGAGATTGGGTTTTCAGTGACTGACATGGGACACGGATTCCTTTGTTGAGGATGACGACGAGAGACTGGGCATGACGAAGGTGCGCACGAGGCGGCGGGCGGACGCCTCGTCGGTGAGGTCGAACTCGGCCGACGGCGCGCAGGCGTAGGACAACACGATGCGCGTCAGCCATTCGGCGCCGCGGCCGGCGTCGGCGCCGAGCCACGGCTCGAGATAGGGCGCGGCAAACGTGCGCACGTTGGCGAGCAGGCGGTCGAGGTTGCCGAAGGCGAACTGGGGCAGGATCTGTTCGGGTTCGTGCTCGATCATGAACTTGAGGGCGCCGTGGTGCTGAAGGTGGCGTGCCGCGGTGACCACGCCGGTCACGATCGTGTCTTCGAGCGTGGTGGCCGACTGGACAGCTGCGTGCAGTTCGCCGAAGAAGCGGTTCAGCTCGACGGCCGACACCAGCGCCATGAGGTTGTCCTTGCCGCCGGGCACGGTGCGATACAGCGTCGCCCGGCTGATGCCGGCCTCGCGGGCGACGTCTTCGAGCGTGGTCTTGGCCAAGCCCCAACGCGCGACGCAGCGCAGCGTCGCATCCACGATGCGGTCGTCACCCGTCACTTCTTCCCTGGCGCGCAAATCGATGACGGGCATCACGTGAGACGATAACGACAGATCTGTCTCACTGTCAATGGTGTCTCAGCGTCTTATCGGAACACTCCGGCCAAAAGCTGCGTTCTGACCAGGCGATTCACTTGATCGCGGTCGGTGAGGTCCCAGCTCCCCTCGGCGTTGAAGAACGACAAAAGCAGCCGCGAAACGTGGTCGGCGACCTGGTCGACGGTCACGCCGTCGGCCAGGCGCTCGGCCTCGGGCGCCAGGTGGGTCTTCAGGAAGGTGGCGACCATGGCCCGCACCAGCGAGTCGTCCACGCTCATCCGCGGCAGCAGGAGGTCGGGTTCGGTTTCGAGCACCTTCTGGAACACGGCGTGTTGGGCCAGCGCGGCGCGGGCGAACACGATCGCCTCCTCCAATGTCGTCTCGAAATCCGGCGCGTGGTCGATGGCTTCGGCCAACTCGGCGAAGAACCGGGCTGTCTCCCACCGGATCGTCTCGCTGATGAGCTGGTCCTTGCCGCCGGGGAACTGGCGGTAGACGGTGGCGCGGCTGATCCCGGCCTCGCGGGCGACGTCTTCGATCGTCGTCTTGGCGATCCCGTAGCGCGCCACGCAGGCGAAGGTCGCCTGGAGCAAGCGCTCGGTCGACACGCCGCGCTCGCGAGCCCGCATGGAGGCATCGTACGATCACGCGATGACCGAGCCGGTGCGCACCGACGAGGAGCGCCGCGCTCGTCGGAAGAAACTGACGATCCTGCTCGTCCCGATCGTGGCGTTCTGGGCGTCGGGCACCATCGTCGGATTCGCCTCGCCGGCGTTGATCAACAGCCACCCGGTCGTCGTGATCTTCTTCAACCCGATCAACCGCTACCTGATCCTGGCGTCGAACCGCGTGAACCCCGTCGTGTTCTACGGCGTGTCGTTCTTCCGCCTGGTGCTCACCGACCCGCTCTACTTCCTCCTCGGCCGCTGGTTCGGCGACGGCGCCCTCGACTGGATCGAACGCAACACCGGCAACAGCGGGACCGTGCCGTTCATCAAGAAGTGGTTCACGCGCGCCGGGCCGGTCATCGTGTTCCTGGCGCCCAACGCCTACGTGTGCTTACTGGCGGGCGCATCGGGCATGAACATCCCGTGGTTCGTCACCCTCAACGTGACCGGCACCGTCGCCCGACTGATCTTCATCCGCAAGACGGCGAACCTGTTCAAGCCGGTGCTCGACCCGGTGCTGCGCTTCATCCACCACTACCAGTGGCCGCTGGTCGCGATCTCCATCGCGCTGTTCGCGCTCCAGTGGGCGATGAACCGCAAGAAGGGGACGGAACCGGCCGAGATGCGCGGCGTCAGCGCCATGGCCGACGAGCTCGAAGCGTCGATCGAAGCCAACGAGAACGAGTGAGGCGCTTCCTGCATCTCGCGACGGTGCTGGCGCTCGTTACCACGCTCGCGGTTGCGCTGTCGACCGCGCCGGCGCACTCGGCCGCACTGACGCCGCCGAAGCCGAACATCCTCATGATCGTCGCTGACGACCAGGCCAACTCGACGTTCAACCGGTCGCTCATGCCGACGGTGTTCAGCCAGATCGTCGACCGGGGCGAGTTGTTCGACCGCCACTACGTCGCCTCGAGCCTGTGCTGCCCGTCGCGCAGCGAGCTCCTCACCGGATTGTTCGAACAGAACACGGGCGTCGATAGCAACGAACTCGACATGACCCGCCCGACGATCGTCGACGCCCTCCACCAGGCGGGCTACCGCACGGCCATCGCCGGCAAGTACCTCAACAGCCACGCGTGCGCCAGCCCCAAGCCCGAGTTCGACCTGTGGGTGTGTCAGGGCAACGGCGGCTCGTCGTACTCGCTCGTCGACCCGAAGCTCAACGTCAACGGCACGTGGACGAACCGCACCGGCGTCGCCCCAGAAATCCTCGCCGACTACCTGACCGACTTCATCGGGTCCACGCCGGCGGACAAGCCGTTCTTCGCCATGTACACGCCGACGTCGCCCCACATGCCGGCGAACGACCCGCGCTACGCCACCCTGCCGGTGACGCCGCCGCGGGGCCCGTCATGGAACGAGGACACCACAGCGGCGAACAAGCCGAACTACACGCGCATCCCGCCCTTCGACGCCGGCCTCACCGCTCGGCTCGACAACGACTTCGTGTCGATGACCCGCGCCGTGCGCGGCCTCGACGACTCGGTCAAGACGCTGCTCGCCGGCCTCGGCGCGCGGGCGAACAACACGCTCGTGGTCTACGTGTCGGACAACGGCTACCTCTACGGCGAGCACCGCGGCCACTTCAAGGAGGTTGCCTACGAGGAGGCGGTGCGCACGCCGATGGCGATCCGCTACCCGGCGCAGATGAAGGCGTCGCTCGTCGGCACGACGTCGCACGCCCTCGTGCAGAACATCGACTTCGCCCCGACCTTCGCCGACGAGGCGGGCATTCAGTGGAACGTCGACGGAACGTCGCTGATGCCGCTCGTGCGCGGCGACGCCGCCACGGTACGCAGCGCCGCGATCATCGAGCACTGCGAGGGCCCGAGCTACCCGTGCGGCGTGACGCGCCCGCTGTACTGGAGCCTCGGTGCGTTCGCGCCCCCGTCGTTCTTGGGTGTCGTCGAGAGCCGAATGAAGTACGTGGCCTACGCGACCGGTGAGCGCGAGCTGTACGACCTCAGCGCGGATCCGAACGAACTGCACAACCTGGCCGGCAACCCGACGTGGGCGGCCGAACAGGCGCGGCTCGACACCGAACTACAACAGCGCACGGCACCCCACACACCCAACACGACGCTGCTGCGCGCCACCACGGGACCGAACGGGTCGTTGGTGGCGGTGCGCACCGTCGGCTTCACCTACTTCGCCGACACACGCACCGCGACCTTCACCTGCAGCTTGCTGCGCGACGCCGTCGTCGTGTCTGACGGCCCGTGCCCCGCCGCCGGCTTCGCCGCCGGCCCGCTCGCCGACGGTGACTACACGTTCCGCGTGGCCGCCGTCGCCCCGAACGGCACGGCCGACCCGACGCCGGAAACGCGCACGTTCTCGATCCACCGCGTCGGGCCGTCGTATGGCATCAGCGGCGTGCCCGCTGCCAGCCGCCAGCGCTCGGGCACGATCCGGTTCCGGCCGGCCGTGGCCACCACCAACGTCGAGTGCCAACTCAGCGCGACGGGCGTCGGCGCCTGGAAGCCGTGCTCGCCCGACACCGGATACGCCTACAGCAACCTGCGCGACGGTCGTTGGATCTTCCGCGTGCGCGGCACCGGGCCGGGCGGGGTGCAGACGAGCCCACCGAGCGAGGCGTGGTTCCGCGTCGACAACGCCGGACCCACGGCGGCGTTCACGAGCGCGCCGGCGCGGCAAACCAAGCAGCAAACGGCGTCGTTCGCCTTCGGCTTCGGTGAACCGGTCGGCGCACCGGTGATGTGCCGGATCGACACCGGGGCTCAGTCGCCGTGCGACAGCGGCACACTCACCACCGGCACCCTGGCCAACGGCACGCACGTTCTCGGCGTCACCGCCGTCGACGCCGTCGGTAACGCCGCGACGACCAACTACCAGTGGGTCATCGACCGCACCGCGCCGACGATCAGCGGCACGTCGCCGGCGGGGACGATGGGTCCGGACCCCTTCGTGAAGGTCAGTGCGAACGAAACCGTGAAGTGGGTGTTCTCCGTCGACGGCGGGCCGTACTTCGACGGCGACCCGACGTTCATGATCCTGTACTCGCTCGCCGACGGGCCGCACGTGCTGCGCTCGCGCGCCTACGACGCCGCCGGCAACCTGTCGCCCATCCTCACCCAGACCTGGACGCAGTCGAGCAGCGCACCGAGCGGCGGCGCCGTGCGCGCCTCGGGCATGCCGACGACCACGATCACGGCCGGCCCGTCGGGCACGACCACCAACGAGGTGTCGGGCTTCGCGTTTACCGCCGACGTCAAGGGAGCGACGTTCGAATGCGCCCTCGACAGCACCGCCTTCACGCCGTGTTCGAGTCCGGTCGTCTACGAGGACCAGGCGATCGGCGACCACACCTTCGCGGTGCGCGCCACGGCCAACGGCACCGCCGGCCCCGCCGCCACGCGCCACTGGACGATCACGGCGTAGTTACATCGTCGACGCGTCGATGACGAAGCGGTAGCGCACGTCGCTGGCGACGACGCGGTCCCATGCCTCGTCGATCTGTGACGCCGGGATCGTCTCGACGAGGGCGGCAACGCCGTGCCGCGCGCAGAAGTCGAGCATCTCCTGGGTCTCGGCGAGACCACCGATGCAGGAACCGGCGAGGGTGCGGCGGTCGGTTGCCACCCACCCGGCCTTGAACTCCATCTTCTCCGGCGGCAGCCCGACGAGCACGAAGGCCCCGTCCACCCGCAGGAGCGACAGGTACTCCTCGAGGTCGATCGGCACCGACACCGTGCTCACGATCAGGTCGAAGCGGCCCCGCAACGCGTCGAAGGTCGCTGCGTCACTGGTGGCGTAGTACGCGCTGGCACCGAGCCGCGCGCCGTCGTCCTGCTTGGCGAGGCTGTGCGACAGCACCGTCACCTCCGCCCCCATCGCGTGGGCCAGCTGCACCCCGAGGTGACCGAGCCCACCCATGCCCACAATGGCCACCGACTTACCGTTTCCCGCGCCCCAGTGCCGCAGCGGCGAGTACAGCGTGATTCCGGCGCACAGCAGCGGCGCGGCGGCGTCGAGGGCGAGCGCGTCGGGGATGCGAAACACGAAGTCCTGGTCGACGACGACGTGCGTCGAGTAGCCGCCGTGAGTGACCCGCCCGTCGCGGCCGATGGCGCCGTAGGTCTCGGTGGCGCCGACCTCGCAGTACTGCTCACGATCGGTGACGCACGACGCGCACTCGCGGCACGAGTCGACGATGACACCGACACCGACGCGGTCGCCGACCTTGTGCCGCGTGACCGCGGAACCGACGGCGTCGACGACGCCGGTGATCTCGTGGCCCGGCACCAGCGGGTAGATCGTCTCACCCCATTCGCCCCGCGCGGTGTGGATGTCGGAGTGGCAGATGCCGGCGTACTTGATGGCGACCGATACGTCGTGGGCGCCGAGGTCGCGGCGCTCGATGGTCGTCTTCTCGAACGGCGCGCCGGGAGCCGCGGTCGCGTAGGCGGTGACGGCGCGCATCAGCTCAGCCCCATCAGGTCGGCGAGACCCACGGTGAGCCCCGGGCGGTCGACGACCGCCTTCGTCGCCATCAGCACGCCCGGCATGAACGACGTGCGGTCGAAGGTGTCATGGCGGATCGTGAGCGACTGGCCGGTGGTGCCGAAGATCACCTCTTGCGAGGCGATCATGCCGCGCATGCGCACGGAGTGAATCGGGATGCCGGCCGCGCCCTTGGCGCCGCGGGCGCCCGCGATGTGTTCGATGGTCGTCGGGTCCGCCGCCCACTCCCCCTGCGCCGCTGCGATGCGCTGCGCGGTGTCGATGGCGGTGCCCGACGGTGCGTCCTTTTTGCCGTCGTGGTGCATCTCGATGATCTCGACTGTGTCGAAGAACGGCGCCGCTTTGGCCGCCAGGTAGCCGTCGAGGACCGCGCCCACGGCGAAGTTGGCGGCGACGATGCAATTGGGCGCCCCGTCGCCGGTGAACAAGTGGCGCAAGTCGTCGATGTCCTTGTCACCGAAGCCGCTGGTGCCGATCACCGCGTGGGTGGCGTGCGTGGCGCACCACGCGGCGTTGACGCGGGCCGCGTCGATCACCGTGAAGTCGATGGCCACCTGCACGCCGGCGTCGGCGAAGGCGTGCGCCTCCTTGGCCACCGTGATGCCCTGCACCGACTCGCCCTCGGCGTACGGGTCGACGCCCGCCACCAGTTCGAGCGCGCCGTCAGCGGCTACGGCGGCGCAGATGGTGCGACCCATGCGACCTGCGGCCCCGAACACGCCAACGCGAATGGGATCTGCCATCCGCTGTTTTTACCAGCGAGCGACGTGTTCGGAGATCTCGGTTTCACTCACCGGGCCGACGACGGCCACGACGCGGGGTGCAGCGGCGAGGTCCTGGACGACGCGCGTCACGTCTTCGGCCGTCACGTCGCGAATGCGCTGCGCCGCCACGTCGACCTCGTCGACGCGCCCGAGCGCCAGTTGCGACGACGCGATGCTCGCCATGCGCGACCCCGTGTCTTCGAGACCGAGGTGGAACGCCCCGACGAGGTGGCGCCGGGCGATGTCGAGCTCGCGGGCGGCGACACCGTCGTGGGCGACGCGCGCCAACTCCGTGCCGATGATGTCGAGCGTGTCGCACACCTTCGCCGGCGCGGTGCCCGCGCAGATAACGAGCAGGCCGGCGTCGCTGAACAGCGACCGGTAGCTGTAGATCGTGTACGCCAGGCCCCGCTTCTCGCGCACCTCCTGGAACAGCCGCGACGACAACCCTCCGCCGAGCAGCTGGTCGACGACGGCGAGGGCGTAACGGTCGTCGCTGTGCTGGTCGACGGTGGGCAGCGCGATGCACAGATGCACCTGTTCGGTGTCCTGCACGTCGACGGCCACCGCGGCCGCCGGGCGCGCTGGCGTCGGCCGCGCCTTGCCTGCGGGCGCTGCGGCCCGCGCCGCGGCGATCGCCTCACCGGCGGCGCACACCGCGTCGTGGTCGACGGCGCCGGCCGCGGCGACGACGATGTTCGCCGGCGTGTAGTTGGTGGCGAAAAACTCGGCGATGGCGTCGCGGGGCATCACCTCGATGGACTCTTGCGAGCCGAGGACGTCATTGCCCAGAGCGTTGTGCGGATACGTCGACTGGAGAACGAAATCGTGCACCCAATCGGCGGGTTCGTCGTCGCGTTCGAGAATCTCCTCGACGATCACGCCCCGCTCGACTTCTACGTCGGCCGGCGCGATCACCGGCGCCGCCATGATGTCGACGAGGATGTCGAGGGCTTCGGCGCCGTCGTCGTCGAGGCACTTGACGTGAAAGCCGGTGTGCTCGCGCGACGTGAAGGCGTTCATGTCACCGCCCATGGCGTCGATCGCCTCGGCGATGTCGGCGGTCGAACGAGTCGCCGTCCCCTTGAACAGCAGGTGCTCGAGGAAATGCGACGCCCCGGCAAGTTCGGCGGACTCGTCGCGCGAACCGGTGCCCACCCAGGCCCCGTACGCCACCGAGCGCGCCGCAGGGACGCGCTCGGTAACGACGGTTAGGCCCGAGTCAAGACGGGTGGAGTTCAGCAAGCGCGCTAGCGGCGTCCGCCACCGCGACGCGGGTTGCGACGCGGACCGCGGTCCCCCTCGCTGCGCGGCGCACGCTCCTCGGCGGGGCCGAGATCACCGAGCGAATCGCCCAGCTCTTCGTCGAGGAATTCCTCGAAACTGGCCGTGGCGACGGCGCCACCTTCCGACGACGCCTCAGTCGACGCGCCGCCTTCTTTGGCCGCCGGCGCGTCGCCGGCGATCGACAGGCTGACCTTGCCCTGCTGGTCGATGTCGTCGACACGCACCTCGACCTCGTCACCGAGATCGACGACGTCTTCGACCTTGTCGATGCGCTTGCCCTGGCCGAGCTTGCTGATGTGCAGCAGGCCGTCGCGGCCCGGGAGAATGTTGACGAACGCGCCGAACTTGGTGATGTTCACCACGCGGCCCTTGTACGTCTCACCCACGTGCGCCCGGGGCGGGTCGAGGATCAGCTCGATGCGGCGACGGGCCTCGGCGACGGCGCCACCGTCGGTCGAGCCGATGGTGACCGTGCCCACCATGCCGTCGTCGTCGACGCCGATGTCGGCGCCGGTTTCCTGCTGGATGGCGTTGATGACCTTGCCCTTGGGGCCGATGACCTCGCCGATCTTGTCGATCGGGATCTCGAAGCTGACGATCTTCGGGGCACTGTCGGCCACTTCCTCACGCGGCTCGGCGATGGCGCTGGCCATGATCTCGAGGATCTTGAGGCGGGCGTCGCGGGCCTGGGTGAGTGCTTGGGCGAGCACCTCGGCGGGCAGGCCGTCGATCTTGGTGTCGAGCTGAAGCGCGGTGACGAAGTCGGCGGTGCCGGCGACCTTGAAGTCCATGTCACCGAAGGCGTCTTCGGCGCCGAGGATGTCGGTCAGCGGCGTGTACTTGCCCTCGGCGTAGACGAGGCCCATGGCGATGCCGGCGACGGGCGCCTTGATCGGCACGCCGCCGTCCATCAGCGACAGCGTCGACGAGCACACCGACGCCATCGACGTCGAGCCGTTCGACGCCAGCACTTCGGACACCAGGCGCAGCGCGTACGGGAACTCTTCGACGTGGGGCACGACCGGGAGCAGGGCGCGCTCGGCGAGCAGGCCGTGGCCGATCTCGCGGCGCTTGGGCGAACCCATGCGGCCCGTCTCGCCGTTGGCGAAGGGCGGCATGTTGTAGTGGTGCATGTAGCGCTTCTTGTCTTCGCCGGCGATGTTGTCGAGCATCTGGTCCATCTTCGGCATGCCCAGGGTGAGGACGTTGAGAACCTGGGTCTCACCACGCTGGAACAGGCCAGTGCCGTGCGCCGTGGGGATGAGGCCGACCTCGGCTGAGATCGGGCGCAGGTCCGCCGGACCGCGGCCGTCCATGCGCACGCCGTCGTTGACGATGCGGGCGCGCACCGCCTTCTTGGTCAGCGAGCGAACCGCAGCCTTGATCTCCTTGCCGCGGTCGGGGAACTCCTCGGCGAGGGTCTCCTGCGCGCTGGCGGCGATGGCGTCAAGGGCATCGTTGCGCTCGGCCTTCTGGATGATGGTGCACGCCTTGGCGATGTCGTCGGACGCGATGGCGGCAACGCGCTCGTACACGTCGTCCTCGTAGTCGACGCCGACGGTGAACTGCAGCGGCTCGACCTCGCCGACCTGCTTGACCAGTTCATCCTGCAGCAGGCACGACTCGCGGATCCACGTCTTGGCCTGTTCGAGGCCCTCGGCGATGCGCTCTTCGGTGACCTTGGGGGCGCCGGCCTGGTAGTAGTCCCACGCCTTCTCGGTGCCGCCGGCCTCGACCATCATGATGGCGACGTCGTCACCGACGATCCGACCGGCCACCACGATCTCGAAGGTGCACTCGTCGCCGTCGTCGTAGGACACGTGCGGGAGCCACTCGCCTTCCTGGCTGAAGCCCATGCGCACCGCGCCGATGGCGTGCTCGAACGGGATGCCCGAGATGCGCAGCGCGGCGGACGCGGCGTTGATCGCCAGCACGTCGTGCGGGTTCTCCTGGTCGTTGCCGATGATGGTGGCGACGACGTCGACGTCGTTGCGGAAGCCGTCGGGGAAC
The DNA here is from genome assembly GCA_035546775.1 of Acidimicrobiales bacterium. Classification (NCBI taxonomy): domain Bacteria; kingdom Bacillati; phylum Actinomycetota; class Acidimicrobiia; order Acidimicrobiales; species Acidimicrobiales bacterium. Next base: position 41,675 of record DASZWD010000020.1, on the reverse strand, counting down.
GACGGGCGCAGCGGACGGTCGATGAGGCGGCACGTCAGGATGGCGTTGTCCGTCGGACGGCCTTCACGGCGGAAGAAGCTGCCGGGGATCTTGCCGGCGGCGTACATGCGCTCTTCGACGTTGACGGTCAGCGGAAAGAAGTCGGTGCCCTCACGGACCGACTTGGCGGCGTTGGCGGTGCACAGCACCGTGGTCTCGCCGATCTTGGCTACGACGGCGCCCTGTGACTGCTGCGCCAGCTTGCCCGTCTCGAACGACAACGTCTTGTCGGTGCCCGAAATCGGCGCCGACACTGAAACGAATTTGGAACCCACGTTGGGTTGTCTCCTCTATGTGTGAGGCGACACGGTGAGCCAGTTCCCAGTTGGCATCCTCCGAACCACGTGTTCGGGGAACGGCAACTGGCAGCTGGCTTCTGCTGGTCGCCAGTTGTGCAACGAGCGCCCTAGGTGGGCGCTCGCAGTAGTGCTTCGGTTATCGGCGGTGGCCGAGGGCGGCCACGATCGCTCGGTACCGCTCGATGTCGGTCTTCTCAAGGTACGCCTTGATGCGCTTCTGCTTACCGATCAGCTGCATCAGACCACGGCGGGTGTGATGGTCACCTTTGTGGGTGCGCAGGTGCTCCGTGAGGTGCTTGATGCGTCCTTCGAGCAACGCGATCTGGACCTCGGGCGTACCCGAGTCCTTCTCGTGCTTGCCATATTGGGCGATGACCTCAGCGGTGGTGGGCATGGAGCAGGGCTTCCTTGAATTTCTCGATCGACGGGAAGCGGACGCGTGCGTCCGGTAACCGGGGTTCAAAGATAGCAGGTCAGTACCTTTTGCAGCATGTTGCGGGTCTCCGGCAGCTGCATTCTCCCTGATCACGAGCTGCGGATCAGCGTGTCGCGGTCGTCGGGACCGGGCGGGCAGCACGTGAACACCTCGAATTCCCGGGTCGAAGTCACCTTTGACGTGGCCAATTCCACCGCCCTCGGTCCCCGCCAGAAGGCCCGGTTGCTGGAGAAGCTCGGTCCGGTCGTGCGGGTGGTGGCGAGCGACGAGCGTTCCCAGCTGCGGAACAAGGAGATCGCACTCGCCCGCCTGGCCGAGCGGCTGGCGGGCGCGCTGCGGGTCGAAAAGCCGCGGGTGGCGACCCGGGCGACCAAGGCGTCGAAGGAACGCCGTCTCGATGCCAAGCGCCGGACGTCGCAGATCAAGGCGGGACGCCGGGGCCGCTATGACGACTGACGAGCTGCTCGCCGAGGTGGCCGAGGTCCTGCCCGGCGCCGTGCTGGTCGAGGACCTCACCAACAGCGGGCGCGCCGCGCTGGCCCGGGTCGCGATCGACGGCGAGACCTACATCGCCAAGCGGCACGCAACCGTCGAACGCTTCCGCAACGAAGTCGAAGCGCTGCGCACGCTGCCTCAGGCCTTCCGACCCGGGCTCGTGGCGGTCGGGCCGCGGGTGGTCGTGATGGAGGACTTCGGTCCCGGCGAGTCGCTGGCCGACGTGCTGCTGGGCGACGACCCGGCGCGCGCCCACGACGCACTGCGGCTCTGGGCCCGAACGCTGGCCGCGGCGCTCAAGCCGTCGCTGAGCGAGGGCGCGCGACCAGAGCGGTTGAGCTTGGCCGGCAACGTGGACGCGCTGCTCGCATTCGCCGGCGAGCTCGGGTGCGCCGGCGACGTCGACGGCGACATCGCGGCGATCGAAGACGCACTCAGCGCGCACACGCCGTGGTTCGCCTTCGGCCCGAGCGACGCCTGTCCCGACAACAACCGGCTCTTCGCCGACGGCACCATGAAGCTGTTCGACTTCGAGGGCGCGGGGTGGCGCCACGCGGCGAGCGAAGCCGCCTACACCCGCGCACCGTTCTGCACGTGCTGGTGTGTCGCCGCGCTCCCCGGCGGCACGACCGAACAGATGGAGGACGCGTTCATGGCCGTGCTCGACCCGCCCGAGGCGGACGCGTTCCGCGCCGCGACGGGCGCGGCGGTCGTGGCCTACGTGTTCCAGATGGCACACGTGTTGCAGTGGCTGGCCGAGACCGATCGGCCGATGGCGCCCGCCGGCATCACGGCGCCCGCCCGCGGCCGCCAGTACGTGCACGACCGCATCGCCATGCTTGCCGGCTACGCCGACACGTACCCCTCGATCGCCACGCTGGCGACCGCGATAGCCCGCGCGATGCGTGCGCGCTGGCCCGGTTGCGACGTGTTGCCGCCCTACCCCGCGTTTGCGTAGACGCGCTCAGAAGCCCAGCGCGGCTCGGGTGGCGGCGACGTCGGCGTGCATCTGCTTGATCAGGTCGTCGACGTGGTCGAACCGCTGCTCCCCGCGGAGGCGCTCGACGAACGCGACCGCCGCCGGCTGGTCGTACAGGTCGCCGTCGAAGTCGAGGACGTAGGCCTCCAGCAGCGACGCCTTGGCGTCGACGTAGAACGTCGGGCGCCGACCGAGGGATACCGCCGCAGGACGGGCGACACCGTCGGGCGTCGTGTACAGCGCGGCGTAGATGCCGTCGGCCGGCAGGCACACGCCATCGGGCACCGCCACGTTCGCCGTCGGAAAGCCGAGTTCGCGCCCACGGGCGTCGCCGTGCATCACCGTGCCGCGCACTTCGTGGGGCCGGCCGAGCAGGGCGGCGGCGCGCACGACCTCGCCGTCGTGCAGCAAGCCGCGAATGCGGGTCGAGGACACCGCGGCGTCACCGGTGGCGACGAGGCGCATACCGAGCACGTCGAAGTCGTGCACCGCGCCGAGGCGCTGCAACATCTCGACGTTGCCGGCGCGCTTGGCGCCGAAGTGAAAGTCGTGACCGACCACGATCGCGCGGGCGCGCAAACCGTCGAGCAGCACTTCGTTGACGAACGCCTCGGCCGTCTCGTGCGAGCGCTCCTCGTCGAACCGGATGACGAGCACGAGGTCGAGACCGGTCGTCTCCAGCAACTCGAGGCGCTGCTCGAGCGACGTCAACCGGCACGGCGCCGACTCGGGCCGCACCACCGTCGCCGGATGCCGATCGAAGGTGACCATGGCGCTGAGCGCGCCCCGCGTCTCGGCCAGGTGGCGGACCTCGTCGATCACGGCGCGGTGTCCGAGGTGCACGCCGTCGTACGCGCCGATCGTGACGACTGACCCGCGGTCACCGACGATGGCGCGAGCGGCCCCCGGCTCGGTTACGACGTCCACGACCGAGACGCTAACTGCCTACAAGCACGACATCGGGCACGAGGCGTTCGTCGACGGGCTGGTACACGGCGACGAGTTGGCCCGCGGCGTCGAGCACGCCGACGCGATCGGCGACCAGGCCAAGGAAGGTGTCGTCGAACAGCGCCCGACCGTGCGCCACGGCGTCGAGACCGTCGTCGTCGACGACGATCGTCGGCAGGTGCACGACGAGGTCAGCCATCGGGCGGGCGTGGTCGGGTGACAGCGCGTCGAGCGGGACGGCGTCGTCGGCCGAGAACGAGCCCACCGCCCGCCGGCGCAGGTTGCGCAGATGCGCACCCCCGCCGAGGGCGCGGCCCAAGTCGTCGGCCAGCGTGCGGATATACGTGCCGGTCGAGCACACGACGTCTACGAGCACGACGCCCGGTTCCACGAAGTCGCGCACGTCGAAGGAGTGCACGGTGACCGGGCGCGGCTTGCGCTCGACCTCGACACCCTGGCGGGCGAGGTTGTGCAGCCGTTGCCCGTCGATCTGCACGGCCGACACCATCGGCGGGATTTGCTCGATGTCACCTACGAAGCCGGTCGCGGCGGCGCGCACGTTGTCGAGGGTCAACCCGCTCATGTCGAAAGTGGCGGTGACCTCACCGCTGGCGTCGAGCGTGGTCGTCGTCGCACCGAACACGACTTCGCCGACGTAGGCCTTCTCGAGGTCACCGACGAACTTCAACAGACGCGTGGCGCGGCCGAGACCGACGAGGAGCACACCGGTGGCGTCGGGATCGAGTGTGCCGGCGTGGCCGACGCGCTTCTGCCCGAAGACCTTGCGGCTGCGCGCCACCACGTCGTGGCTCGTCCACCCCGCCGGCTTGTCGATGACGACGAATCCGTCGATCACTGGCCCTTAGCGACAGCCTTGACGGCGACCGCCACCGCTTCGCGCAGCGCGGCCTTGACCGACTCGAGCGACGCCGTCGACGTGAAGCCCGCCGCGTAACGGTGCCCGCCACCGCCGAACCCGGCCGCGACGGCCGACACGTCGACTTCGGTGACCGAGCGCAGCGACACGCGAATGCCTTCGGGCGTTTCCTTCAGCACCGCGCTCACCTCGGCTTCTTTCGTGCGGCGGACGAGGTCGATGAGGCCTTCGGTCTCCTCGATGGTGACGTCGCTGTCGTGCAGTTCGTCAGCGGTGACCCACGCCATCACGAACCCGTCGCGCTCGTCGAGCTCGGCGCGCGCCAAGCAGGCGCCGGCGAGCTTCAGATACGCCAGGCGATGCTCCTCGAACAGCTGGCGCGACAGCGCCGGGATCGGCAGGTCGAAGCGCGCCAGCTCTTCGGCGAGGGCGAAGACCTCGGGGGTGGTCGACTGGTACTGGAAGCGTCCGGTGTCGGTGACGAGGCCGGTGTAAAGGCACATCGCCGCGTCGCGCGTCAGCGCCCACCCCAATCGCTCGGCGAGGCGGCGCACCACGACTGCGGTTGCCGCGGCGTCGATGTCGATGACGTTGATGGTGCCGTAGCGGTCGTTCGACAAGTGGTGGTCGAGCACGATCAGCTCACGCGCCTTGACTGCGGAGGCGCCCAACTCGGCGAGGCGGGCGAGCGAGCCGCAGTCGAAGGTGATCATCACGTCGGGGGCGGTGGGGAACTCCTCGGGCGGCGTAGCGATCTCGAGGCCGGGCAGGTAGGCGTAGTGGGGCGCCACCACGAACGGCGCGGGCCACGACGCGATCGAGGGCTTGCCGTGGGCGAGGCAGAGATGGTGGAGGCCGAGCATGGAGCCGAGGGCATCGCCGTCGGGCGCGACGTGACACGCCAGCGCCACGGAGTCGGCGGCGTGGATCGCCGCCGCTGCCCGGTCGAGGTCGCTACTGGTCACCGCGTCCTTCCCGCTGCTGCCGCAAGATCTCTTCGATCCGCCATCCTGCATCCATCGCCGGATCGCGCTCGAATCGGAGCTGGGGCGTCCGCTTCATCCGTACCTCGCGGCCGATGTCGCGCTGCACGCCGATCCGCGCTTCTTCGAGCGCCTCCTCGACGTCGTCGTCCGCCGCGCCGCGGGTGGCATAGAACACGACGGCGTGGCGCAGGTCGGGGTCGACGTGCACCCCGGTGACCGTGACCATGCCCAGGCGCTCGTCGTCATTGCGCTCCAACGAGTCGGCGACCACGGCCTGCACGAGCCGGTCCACCCGCGCCGTTCGCGGGTACCGCCGAGTGTTCTCCCGCGCTGCCACCCCTCCATTGTGAAGCATCTAGGCGCCCGAGACGATAAGCCGCACCCGCAAGGGCGCCGCCTGGGCCCGGATCTGGGCGCGCAACATGCCGTCAGCTGAGGGCGTGACGACGTCGAGCTCGTCGACCGGTTCCCAGAAGACGAACGAGTTGGGACTGTCCGGAAGCAGCGCCCGGACGCCGTCGATGCGCCGTGAGAGGGCGGTGTAATTCAGGGGTGTGGCGTCGACGACGACCGCGCTCGAGTGCACGTGGCCCCGCAGTCGCCAGCCGTCGACGGGGCGCGCGGCGACGACTCCGATGTGGAGCGACGTTTCGGTGACCCAGGCGCCGCCGTAGCGCGGCCCGAAGAAGCGGCGGGCGGCGGCGACGATCACCTCCCTGTCGCGTAACTCCATCCGGACGAACGGTTTGCCGACGGCCGGCAGCGGCCGGGCGCTGCCACGAGTGGGCGCGGTCTGAACCAACACCGCCAGTGCCAGGCCGAACCACAGCCCGGCGACAAGACGCCTCATGCGCGGCGACGGTTGACGAGCACGGCGCCGCCGACGACGAGCACGCCGGCACCGACGGCCACCGCCAGCGCCACCCAGATGCTGACCCCACCGGACGACGTCGGCACCTTCGGCGCGTAATCGGCGGGGTCGACGCCGGCGTAGATAACTTCGGCCGGGAACTGCGAGATCGTGCGCGTGTCGAAGTACCGGGTCTTCGTTCCGTTCTTGTCGGTGGTGATGATGTCGGCGACCAGACGGCCCCGCTTGGTGGCATGACCCGAGAAGCCGAAGTAGTGGCAGGTGTACGGCTCGATCTCCCCACCGACGAAGTGGGCGTAGTTGCCCACCACGGTGCCGGTGTAGCCGAGGTAACCGACGGGCTCCTTCAGGGCGAACCCGGCAGGGATCTGGATGTCGACTGCCTCGACGGCCACCTCCTCCGCGGCCACCCCGATGTTGACCATCGTGTCCTGCCCGACCTTGATCGTCGCCGGGATCGAACAGAAGTGGGCGTCGGCGCGCGGCGCGCCCGCGCCGATGGTGACCACCGTGAGCGTGGCCAGGAGCGCGAGGATGACTCGCATGCGCCGCATCATCGTGACCGTAGTGATCGCCGCGTCTTTCCTGATGGCAGGGGCGTCACCGGCGTTCGCCCACACCGTCGCGGGCACGGGCGCCACCAACTACAAGACGACGCTCACGCGCGTGTCGCCGACGCTGCCGGGCCTGCACATCAAGGTCATCGAGGCCGGAAGCCGCGTGGAGGTGCGCTACACCGGCACCAAGACGATCTACGTGCTCGGCTACGTCGACGAGCAGTACCTGCGCATCGACAAGCGCGGCGTCTTCCAGAACCTCAACTCCCCTGCCACCTACATCAACAAGACACGTCAGGGCACCACGAACCCACCTGCCGACGTCGATCCGCGCAAGCAGCCGGTGTGGCACAAGGTGGCGAGCGGGCAGGTGGCGCGCTGGCACGACCATCGCATCCACTTCATGGGCGGCATCAATCCGCTGCCGATCCGGCAACACCCGGGGGAACGCCATGTGGTTCAGGACGACTGGCAGATCAAAGTCACCGACCTGACGACGACGGCCATCGCCCACGGTTCGCTGGTGTGGGTGCCCGGGCCGTCGCCGGCGCCGATGTTGCTGTTGGCACTGGTGCTGCTCGTCGTCGTCATAGGGGTGTCGCTGCTCGTTGCACCGTTCGTGCCGGTGCTGCTCGCGACCGCCGCGCTCGTCGTCATCGACATCGTGCACTCGCTCGCCATCGGCTTCGCCAACGCCGGCGGGCTCGGCGTGCACATCGCCCAGACGTTTGCGTCGTCGATCGTGTCGATCCCGGCGTGGGCCGTGGGCGCGCTCGGCGTGTGGTTGCTGGCGCGCAAGCGTGTCGACGGCTTCTTCGCCGCGGTGTTCTGCGGCCTCATCGTCGCCGTGGTCGGCGGTCTCGCCGACTTCAGCGTGCTCTCGCGCTCACAGGTGCCCTTCGCCCTGTCAGCCGCGGTGGCGCGGCCGATCGTGGCGGCGTCGTTCGGATTGGGAGTCGGTATCGCCGTGGCGAGCGGACTTGGCATCCGCCGCCTCGACCCGCGGCCTACGAGCGAGGAATCTCCCGCTCCTCAAACGTCTCGATGACGTCGCCGACCTGAAGGTCGGAGAAGTCGGAGAGCAACATGCCGCATTCGAAGCCGGCCTGCACTTCGCGCACGTCGTCCTTGAAGCGCCGCAGCGACGGCAGCGTGCCCTTCCAGATGATCGTGCCCTCGCGCAGGTAGCGCACCTTCGAGTTGCGGGTGATGACGCCCGACTGGACGTAGCAACCGGCCACCTTGCCCCGCGGCGTCGAGAAGACTTCGCGGACCTCGGCTTCGCCGGTGACGACTTCCTCGTACTCCGGCTTGAGCATGCCGACCATGGCGGCTTCGAGATCCTCGAGCAGCTTGTAGATGATCTCGTAGAGACGCATCTCCACGCCGAGGTTCTCGGCGAGTTCACGGGCCTTGCGGTCCGGACGCACGTTGAAGCCGATGATCGTGGCACCGGACGTGGCCGCCAGCGTGATGTCGGATTCGGTGATGCCGCCGACGGCGCGGCGCACGAAAGCGAGCTTCACTTCGTCGCGTTCGAGCTTGCGCAGCGACGCCGTGACCGCCTCCATCGAGCCGTGCACGTCGGCCTTGAGGATGACGTTGAGCGTGGCGGTCTCGCCGCGCTGGATCTGCTCGAAGATGTCCTCGAGCTTGGCGCCGCCACCCGTCGCCGCCGCACTGGATGCGAGGCCGGCGAAGCGCTGTCGCTGCTCGCGATGCTCGGCGAGAATCTTGGCCGCCTTGTCGTCGGCGACGCGGAAGTCGTCGCCCGCCGCGGGCACGTCGTTGAGACCGAGCACCTGCACCGGCGTCGACGGCAACGCCTCCTTCACGTTGTCGCCCTTGTCGTCGACGAGGGCGCGCACGCGGCCCCACGCTGCGCCCGCGAGCAGCGTGTCGCCCACCCGCAGCGTGCCGTTCTCGACGATGACGGTCGCGACCGGGCCGCGTCCGGTGTCGAGGTTGGCCTCCAGCACCACGCCGCGGCAGGCGCCTTCGGGATTGGCCACGAGTTCGTCGGCCAGCTGCACGTCGGCCACGAGCAGGATCTGCTCGAGCAGGTCGTCGATGCCGAGGCTCTGCAGCGCCGAGATCTGCACGACGATGGTGTCGCCGCCCCAGGCTTCGGGCGTGAGGCCTTGCTCGGACAGCTGCTGCATGACGCGATCGGGGTTGGCGTTCTCGCGGTCGATCTTGTTGATGGCCACCACGATCGGCACCTCGGCCGCCTTGGCGTGGTCGATGGCCTCGATGGTGGTCGGCATGACGCCGTCGTCGGCGGCGACGATCAGGATGACGATGTCGGTGACGTCCGCGCCGCGGGCGCGCATGGCCGTGAAGGCTTCGTGGCCCGGCGTGTCGATGAAGGTGATCAGACGGCCGTCTTTCTCCGTCTGGTACGCACCGATGTGCTGCGTGATGCCACCGGCCTCACCGGCGACGACGTTGGCGTTGCGGATGCGGTCGAGCAGCAGCGTCTTGCCGTGGTCGACGTGACCCATGACCGTGATGATCGGCGGGCGCGGCCGCAGATCAGCCTCGTCCTCGTCCTCGTCGTCGAAGTACTTGGCCGTCAGTTCCGCCTCGCGCTCGAGACCGGGGTCGACGAGACGGATGGTGGCGCCGAGTTCGACGGCGAACAACTCGATGGCGTCGTCGCTGAGCGACTGCGTGGCCGTGACCATCTCGCCCTGCTGGAACAGGAAGCGGACGACGTCGCCGGCGGTGCGGTTCAGCTTGGGACCGACCTCCTGGGCCGACGAGCCGCGCTCGATGATGACTTCGCCTTCGGGGACCGGCGCGTTGGACGGCGTGTAACTCGTTACCGCGCTGGGCCCGAGCTCCTCCATATCGCGACGACGCCGACGGCGACGCGCGCCTCCCTGACGCCCACGTTGACCGGGGCCACCGCCACCGGGACGGCCACCGGGGCCGCCGGCTTGGGGGCCACCACGGGTGCCGAAGCCGGCGCCGAAGCCGCCGCCACCCCCGCCACCACCGGGACCACCGCGATAGCCACCGCCGCCACCACCGGGACCACCGGTGCGGGCGCCACCAGGGCCACCGGGACGGCCGGCACCCATCCCGGGACCGCCACGGCCAGGTGCGCCCGTGCGGGGCCCACCAGGGCCACCACCGGGACCGCCGGCGCCGAGCGGACGCCGCACGCCCGGAGGCGGCGGGATCGGCTTGCCACTGGCCGAACGGGGCGGACCGGGAGGCGGCGGGATCGGCTTGCCGCTCGACGACATCGGCGGGCGCGGCGTGGCGGGCGCAGTCGGCGCGCCGGCAGGCGCCGCGGAAGCCGCGGGCGCAAGTGGGGTGTCGCCTTCAGGCGGCGCGATCGGGGCCGGCGCCGGCGCAGCCGCGGCCGGCTGCTGGGCCGGGGCCACTGGACGCGGGCGTGGCGGGCCATCGAGGCTGCCGGGACCCGACGGCCGCGGCGTGGCTGGCGGACGCGGCGGTTCGACCGGCGCCGGACGCGGCGCGATGACTTCGCTCGCGGGGCGTGACGTGACGACGCGGCCGGTGGTGACCCGCGTCGATGGCTCGGGAGCCGGCGGCGCAGCAGCAGCCGGCGCCAGCGGCTCCTCGGCCGGCTCGACGGCGGCGGGTGCGGGGGCCGGCGCGGGCTCGACCGGGGCAGGCGCCTCGGCGGCCGGCTCGACCGGAGCCGCCTCTTCCTTGGGCGCAGCTTTCTTCGCCGCGGCGGCCTTCTTGGCGGAGGTCTTCTTGACGGGCGCCGGCTCTTCGGGCTGGACCTCGCGGCGTAGGCCGTCGGCATCGGCGCGACGACGGACGCGGTCGGCCTGGGCGTCTTCGATGCTCGAGGAGTGGGTCTTGACCCCGATTCCGAGCGCGATCGCCAAATCGAGTGTCTCTTGGTTCGTCATCCCGAGCTCTTTGGCGAGCTCGTGCACTCGAATCTTCTTCTGAGGCAAATCGTTCCTTCTTGTAAATGCGGCCTTCTAGCTTCTCATAACTTCGCCAGGTGCCTTGAGTTGTATTGCCGGATCGCCCGTGATTTCGGTGCGCAGCGCCCTTGTGAACGCTTTGCGCCGTTTGGCTATTTCGATGCAGTCCGGCGAGTCAACGCACAGCCACGCACCTCGCCCGGCCGACACCTCGCTCCAGCGCACCTCGCCCGCAGGCGTGGCCACGATCCGGGCGAGCGGGCCCGGCGCATCGACTCGTCCACAGCCGATGCAGGTCCGCCGCGGCGTTATGCGTCGGCCTCGCTTTCAGTCGCCCCCGACAGTTCGACGGCGGCCGGCTCTTCCATCAGCTCTTTGATCTCGTCTTCCTCGACGGCTTCCTCCGCCGCGGCGTACTCGGCGGCCGAGACCACGTCACCCTCGGCGGACTTCCAGACCATTTCGCCCGTATCCGGGTCGGTGACCCACTCGCCTTCGGCCCATTCCTCGCCGCCGTACCCGGCTTCTTCCTCGGCGATCTGGGTTTCGGACTTGATGTCGATGCGCCAGCCCGTCAGACGCGCCGCCAGACGGGCGTTCTGGCCTTCTTTGCCGATGGCGAGGCTGAGCTGGAAGTCGTGGACGATGACGGTGGCCGTGCCCGTCTCCTCGTCGAGGCGGACTTCCTTTACCTTGGCCGGCTGGAGGGCGCGCATGACGAACTCCTGCTGGTCCTCGCTGAACGGCACGATGTCGACCTTCTCCCCGCGCAGCTCGTTGGTGACCATGCGCACGCGGGCACCCCGAGCGCCGACGCACGCACCAACGGGGTCGACGTTGGGGTCGTTCGACCACACGGCGATCTTGGTGCGATGCCCCGGCTCGCGCGCCGCGGCCTTGATCTCGACGACGCCGCCGGCGATCTCGGGCACTTCGAGCTCGAACAGGCGCTTGATCAGACCGGGGTGGGTGCGCGACACGACGATCTGGGGACCCTTGGTGGTCTTGCGCACTTCGACGATGTAGGCCTTGAGGCGGCTGCCGTGCTCGTAGCGCTCGTAGGGCACCTGCTCGGCCTGCGGCATCAGCGCCTCGACCTTGCCCAAGTCGAGGAGCGTGTAGCGGTTGTCGGACTGCTGGATGATGCCGGTGACGATGTCGCCCTCGCGCCCGGCGTACTCCTCGTACTTCATGTCGCGCTCGGCTTCACGGATGCGCTGGAGCACGACCTGCTTCGCCGTCTGCGCCGCGATGCGGCCGAAGTCCTCAGGCGTGTCGTCCCACTCGCGCACGACGTTGCCGTCCTCGTCGAGTTCCTGGCCGTACACCTTGATCTCGCCGGTGTCGGGATCGATGGTGACGACGGCTTCTTCCGCCGCGGTGTCGAGCCGCTTGTAGGCGGCGACCAGGGCGTTCGCCAGCGCGTCGAGCAGCGTGTCGACCGAGATGCCCTTTTCGCGGGCGAGCAATTGCAGAGCGTCGAGGAAATCAGCGTTCATGTGGAGGCGACTTTCTTCTTCTTGGTCGTGGGCTTCGGTGCGGGGCCCCAGACGAACACGGTCCGGGCCTTCTCGATGTCGGCGTAACTGAACCTGCGGCCGCCAACCGACACGCCGGTGTCGTCGGCGGCCTCGAGCAGGCCCTGGTGCCGACGTTCCCCTTCGACGTGTGGCTTCGTCTTGATGCTGACCGTCTCGCCGAGGGCGCCGTGGAAGTGCGCGGGCGTGCGCAGGGCCCGTTCGAGCCCCGGGCTCGACACCTCGAGCAGGTAGTGGTCGGCCGGGATCGGGTCGTGCTCGTCGAGCAGGTCCGACACGACGTGGTTGGCCTCGGTGAGGGCCTCGAGGTCGAGGGCCTGGCCGGGCCGAGTGACGGTTACGACGAGGCGACCGCCACCGAATTCCACGTCGAACACTTCGTAGCCCTTGGCGGCGAGGGCCGGTTCGACGAGCGTGCGCACGGTGTCGGCGAACTCCATCCCCTCTCCTTTCAAGGTGCAATAAAAGAGCGTGGACCCCAAAGGAGTCCACGCTCAACCGGTGTCGAACGTTTTGAACTGCGGCGTTCGATTATAGAGCGTTTTAGGGCGCAAGGGCTATCTCTACCGCTGCCGGCAGATCGAGCGCCGCGCCCCGCGCCTCGACTTCGTCCGCCGCCGAACCCAGCGCAGCGCGAGCAGCGATGCGCGCCGCACCAAGACGTTCCCGGTCGGGTGGACGTGTCCCGAGACCAGGGTCGAGGTTGTCCGCGGCGGCGATGAGCATCAGCGTCCGCTCCGGATCCGTGCTCGCATGGGCAAGGGCGATCACCGTCAGCGGGACCACGACGTACCTGGGTGCGCCTAAAGCGGCGGCGTCGACGAGGGCGCGCTCGGCGATGTCAAGAGCTTCGTCGTGCGCACCCAGGTCAAACGTGTACAGCGCAAGGTTGGCCCGCGCCTGGGAGACGCGCATCGCATGGCCGGCGCGCTCGAACCACGCCAGCGCTTCGCGCGCGTGCTCGGCCGCGGCCGCCGGCGCTCGCAGGTCGACGCCGACGAGCGTCGACAGCGCGTTGTGCGCCATACCCGCTGTCCAGGGGTTGGGCGCAGCCTGCGCGAGATGGGCCGATCGGCGCAACGCGGCGACGCCTCCTTCCGTGTCGCCCCGGCCGGCGAGCGTGATGCCGAGGTCAGCCCATGCCACTGCTTCGGTGTACTCGTCGCCGACTTCCACAAACGTCGCGATCAGGCCGCGCAGTTCCGTCGCGGTGTACTCGTCGTCGTCGAGGCGCGCCAGATGGCGCAGCGCACAGATCGCCGCAATTCCGTCGTCGCCGGTGCGGGCCGCCCACTCCGTGATGTCCTCGAGATGAAGGTGGCGGTTGCTCACCTCGGCGAAACACGCAGGCCGGAACGCCTGCGGGAACGTCCCGGGCGCGGCACGAACGGCGTCGAGTACCGCGTAAACCTCCGTTCCGAAACCGCGGCAGACCCCCTCGTCGGCGTATCCAGCGATCACTTCGGCGAGCCATTCGTCGTCACCCGTCACGACGGCGCGACCCACCAGCGGACGGGCTTGCTCGAACGCCCGGATGTCACCGTGCCCGAGTCGCCTCGCCGTCCAGGCGCGAAGGGCCGCCAGCACCGCAAGGTCTTCGTCTCCGACTTCGAACGCGACACTGAACGTGTCCGACGCCAGCGCCTCGATCAGCCCGCGCGCCACGAAATCGGAGAGCTGCGGACCGTCGACGCATGCCAACTCGCAGGCCAAGGCGGAGTCGAACGGCGCACGGAACGTCGACAAACGCACGAGCGCGGCCCGGTCGTCCTTGGAGAGCGCGAAGCGGACAACCTCGCCTCGGGGCACCAAAGGAACGACGGCCTCGTTCACAATTCCCAGCGGCTCCTTGCCAGCGCGCACCATCGCGATGCCTTTACACGCCGCCAGCAGTTCGTCGACCTCCGCCGCCGTCGCAGCGCCGTCGACGATGAACAGCGTGGGCAGAGCACCGAGGCGCACTGCTATGTCCTCCAGCGCCGCCGTCGCCGGCATGGAGAGCGCGCGTACCGACGCGGGGACCAGTCCGTCATCGACGCGCACGCGCCACACTCCGCCGGGGTAGCGATGCCGCAGATGGTTACCGGCCTCTACGACGAGCCGCGCCTTGCCAACGCCCGCCAGTCCCGTCACCGACACCAACCGGTGCGCTGCGAGCAGCTCCAACAGGCGCGCCAATTCGTCGGGCCGGTCGCCGTCCGTCAGCGGTGGGGGCAGGTTGGACGGTGTGCTTTCCGCGACGGCGGCCACGAGTTCGGTGGGTCGCGGCCGCCGAGCCGGATCCGTCGCGAGACCGCGCCGCCACACGGGAGAGATCGAGTTCAGCGCGGCGCCGGCGCCCGCCGGCGGGTCGCCGGTCAGCAGCGCGACGGCGGTCGCCGCGAGACCATAGGTGTCGGCGGAAGCGCCCGGCAGGGCGCCCGCGGCGACCTCCGGCGCGCGGTAGCCGTCGGTGCCGTGGCCAGGCCGCGGCGCCGTGAGGTCGACGAGCACGGGCGCGCCGTCGCGGCGCACGACGATGTTCGCCGGCTTCACGTCACCGTGAACGACACCGTGAGCGTGCAGATGCTCGAGCGCGTCGGCGACCGCCGCGAGCAGGCGCAGAACCTCGTCGGCCAACAATGGGCCGTTCGCACGTAGGTCCGTCGCGGCACTGCGGCCGTCGATCCAGTCCATGACCGCCCATGAAGCACCGTCGTGCACCGCGTCGCCGCGCCGAGCAACGACGCCGGGATGCGGCGGCACGACGGGCGCGACGCTCGGACCGTCGAGTCGCTTGAGTGCCACCGCTTCACCGGTGTGCGTGTCGTCGGCGCGAAAGACCGTTCCCTGTCCACCGGCACCGAGTTGTTCGAGAAGCGCGTACCGGCCCGCCACCAAGCTCAACGGTCGAGATCCCCCATGCCGACGGCGCCGCGCCGGAACGCCTCGTTTGCCAGCCGGGTGCGCCGCTCGGCCGGCGATCCGCCTTCAATGCCGAACTTCACGTACAGCCGCTGCAAGTGCTTCTTCACCGCCTCTTCGGACAGGAACAACTCGTCGGCCACGACCCGCGCCGGCGCCGGTGCAGTAAGGAGGTCGCCGGCGAGGAGCGGGCGGCACAAGGCGCGCAGCACCTCGCGCTCGCGTGCGGTGAGGTTGGGCGCGGGATTCACCACGGCGGTGGACGACTCGCCGACCGCCACATTGTCGGTGCGCAGGATCAGCCGCGCCGCGCCCACGCGGATCTCATCCCCACCGCGCAGGGCGCGATCGGCCACGATGCGCTCGCCGTTTACGAAGGTGCCGTTGCGGCTGCCGAGGTCGCGGATCACCCAGCCTGGGCCGAGGCGCTCGATGACGGCGTGCAACCGCGACGCCGTGGCATCGCGCACGACGAGATCGTTCGCCGGGCTCTTGCCGATCGACAGTCGCTCGCCGTCAAGCGACGCACGCTCCGGCCCCGAGGGCTGCCAGGCCTCGATGTAGGTTGGCACGAGATGCATCGTAATGGGACAGCAATGTCCCGTTTAGGGGACAGACTCCCGACACTTCCGCTCCCTACCCTCGAATGCATGACGGGGCAAAGGTCAATTCATCCTTTCGCGCGGCGCGCATTCGTTCGGGCGGCGCTCGTCGCCGGGTTGGCGTTGGCGGGGTGGTGGACCACCCACAGCTCGGCCGACGCTTCCATCCCGTGCGACACGACCTGGACATCGACGGCCAACGGCATCTGGACCGACGCCGGGAATTGGAACAACGGCGTGCCGACGGGGGTGACGAACGCGTGCATCCCCGCCGCGGTGATCGTGACGATCCCCTCCGGTGACTACTTCGTCAACGCGCTCGACATCTCGAATCCGAGTGCCGTGCTCGACATCCGACCGGGCACCTTCAATCCCACGACGCTGACGCTCAACGCCGACTCGTCGAGCGCGGGCCTGATTCGCCTGCTCCCCGATGGCATCTACGGCGCCACGCTGAAGACTGCGACCGCCGCAGTGTTGACCAACACGGGCACCATCACGGCGTCACCCGCCCCGTCCAGTTCGAGCGCGGAGAACCTGAACGCCAACATCAAGAACTCCGGCACCATTTCAATCGCGCGCGATGCAAGGACG
This sequence comes from Acidimicrobiales bacterium, assembly GCA_035546775.1. Classification (NCBI taxonomy): domain Bacteria; kingdom Bacillati; phylum Actinomycetota; class Acidimicrobiia; order Acidimicrobiales; species Acidimicrobiales bacterium. The sequence goes on along the minus strand of DASZWD010000020.1, from coordinate 25,633 downwards.
GAAGGCCTGGGCCGCACGATCACGAACACAGCAACCGGCGTGTTCGACGTCGCCAGCGGTGCGACCTTCACGATGTTTGCCCCGGACACGTTCGACAACAGCGACGGCCTCATCCGCGTGCACGACAAGCTCCACTTCGTCATCAACGGCGGCACGCTCAAGCAAGGCGGCGAGACCGATCGCACCTTCACGCGCTTCCCCATCGAACTCAACGCCGGCAACCTGCAATTCGTCGGCGGCGGCACGCGCACCAAGACCGACGTGCTGGCCCGCTACGACGTGAACCTGTCGGGCGACCTCCGTCCCGACGACGTGGTCGTGCTCGCGGCGAACAACGGCAACCCGGCGAACCTCACCATCGGAGCCGACCTGGTTAACAACGGCACGATCGACTTGGTCGCCGAAAACATCTACGACGCCCGGCTGCGCACGATCAACGGAGCCAAGATCACCAACGCCGACTACGGCTCGGGCTTCGGTTCGATCATCACCACCGGTTCGGTGACCGGCGTCGGCAGCGAGTCCGTCGGCGGCGGCACGGGCAACCTGCAACTCGCCGCCGACATCGTCAACCCCGGCCGCCTGGACATCGCCCGCTCCGCGCAGACCGACTTCACGGGCCACACGATCACCAACACGGGAGCGAGCGGTCAGATCTTTGTGCGCGACGGCGCCACGCTCACCGTCCATGTCGGCGACACGCTGAACAACGCTTCAGGCGAGATCCGCCAGTTCACCAGTGGGCAGACTCTGGTCAGCGGGGCCGGCACCTTCGTGCAGGGCGCAGGCTCGGTGACCGGCAGCAACCCGGTCCTGCTCGAGAATGCCACGCTCACGATGACGCCCGGTCTCGTCGGCTCCGGGCTGTTCACTTCGCACTACAACCTCACCTTCACCGGGGACATCGACCCGCTCGAAGTGCTTACGATCGAAGGCAACAACGGCGATCCGGCAAAGCTGAACGCGACCGCGCCGTTCACCAACAACGGTGAGTTGGCGCTGCGGTCGTCGGGCATTTACGACGCCCTGCTGAACACCAACTTCACCCTCACCAACAACGGAAGGTTCATCGTCGTCACCGGTCCCGCGCATCGCAGCTCCGTGATGCCGATAGTGAACCACGGCCACTTCGAACCCGGCACGGGCGCCCAACGCCTCGCACAGTCCGCGCCCTTCGACCAGACCGGCGCGAGCGCGGGATCGTGGGTCGAGCACATCTGGGATACCACGTCCGACTTCGACCAACTGAGTTCGACGTCGACGATCGCAATCGGCGGAACGCTCGACATCGCGGCACAGCCCGACGTCGAACCGGCAGTGGGCACGACCATTCGGATCGCGACGGGCTCGTCGGTCACGGGCACGTTCGCCACCGTGACCCAGACTCCCTTCGCCGACGGACGCGGCTGGAAACCCGTGTACGGCGCAACCTTCGTCGACCTCACCTTCGGCGACGTGGCCGGACCGGCGGCGTCGACCGTCACGATCACGACCGCACCAATCAACGCAGGCAACGCCAGCGCCGTTGGCGTGACCGCCAGTTGCGAGTCGGGCGCGACCCTGAACCTCACCGCGGCGGACACGAACGCGAGCACCAATGACGTCACGGCGTCCATGACGTGCCCCGGCGGCGGCCTCGCGTCGTTCACGCTGGACCTGCAATCGCTGGACGACGGCACGATCACCGCGTCGGTCACCCAGACCGACACCGCGGGTAACACCGGCCCGGCTGGAACGGACACCACCAGCAAGGACGCCGTCGTGCCCGGCGCGCCCACCGTCACGATCACGACCGATCCCGTCACCGCTGACAACGCGACCGCGGTGTCGATCGACGGCACCTGCGAGACGGGCGACACCGTGTCTCTTCTCGTCGTGGATGCATCCTCGGCGACGAACGACGTGACGGGTTCGCAGACCTGCGTAGCCGGCGGGTACAGCATCACCATCGACGCGTCGGCGCTCGCCGACGGCACGATCGCTGCGGCGGTTACGCAGACCGATGGCGCTGGCAACACCAGCACTCCGGGGGCCGACACCGCGCAGAAGACCACGACACCGCCGGACGCGGAGGGCAGCATCGACATCACGCCGGCATACATCAACGCCGCCAACCAGGCCGCGGTCCCGTACACGGGTACCTGCGTCACCGGGAACAGGGTCGACATCACCGTGTCCGACCTCCACGACCACACCGTGACAGTGCCCCAGTTCACCTGCGTCGGGGGTGCCTACTCGGCGACGTTCGACGCGTCCACGTTGTCCGACGACGCGACGATCACGGCCGCCGCGGTACAGACCGACGCGGCCAACGTCGCCCACTCCCCCGACACCGACACGGCGATCAAGGACACCCTCGGGCCCACAGGCACGACGGTGAACATCGTCCCGGCTTACATCAACGCCGCCTCGAACCAGGCCGCCGTGCCCTACATCGGCACGTGCACGACGGGCAACCCCGTCAACGTGGCCATTGGAGACGCTCACGGCCACGAGAGCTTCGTTTCCTTCACGTGCGCGTCGAACAGCTTCCACCTCTCCTTCGACGCCCGCGACATGGCCGAGGGCGACCTCATCACCATCGCCGCCGTCGAGTTCGACGCCGCCGGCAACCGCGGAACTCCGGCGACCGATCCGAACCGCCCCTTGAAGGACACTGTCGCGCCGACCGACGCGGAGGGCTCGATCGACATCACACCGAGCGTCATCACGCCGGCGAATCAGGCGACGGTTCCGTTCACGGGCACGTGCGTGGCGGGCAACACCATCACCGCGATCAAGGCGGTCGATCAGCACCAGCACTCGAAGTCCGTCGCCTACATCGTGTGCGGCGACGACGGCACGTTCTCCGGCACGTTCAACGCCTCGGCGTTCAACGACGAGAGAGTCGAACTGAAGGCCCGCCAGGTCGACCCCGCTGGCAACACCGGCGTGGTTGAGAAGGACACGGCGACGAAGGCGACGGCGAGCATTCCGCAGCCGGACGCGCCCACAATCAACCCGACGACGATCCCGAGCGACGGGACGGACTCGGCCGTGCACATCGCAGGAACCTGCGTGGCGCCATACCAGGTGTCGCTAGCCGTCAACGACGACGATCCGGCGACCAACGCGGTGCCGCAACTCTTCGCCTGCCCCAACACTGGGGGCTACGACCGCAGCTTCGACCTGCGCACGCTCGTCCCCGGCACTATCACCGTCTCCGCGCACTTCCTCGACGCGTCGGGAACGGCGGGCCCGGACCGCGTCGTCACCACGACCAAGAGCACCCATCGTTTCGTCTCGCCGGGTGCGGACGCCATCAACGCGGCGAACCAGACGCAAATCCCGCTGGCCGTCTCGTGCAGCACCGGAACCGACGTGAGCATCACGCTTTACGACAGCAAGAAGCCGAACGCCGCCAACAACGGTCCTGCGTTTGCTTGTCCCGCAGCCAGTGGGTTCCTGCGCACCACGGCAGACGCATCGGGCTTCAAGGATGGCGCCAAGGTCCTGTTCCGCGCCACGGAGAAGAACAAGTCGGGCGCGGTGATGGGCTTCACCGAGTTCGCACTCAAGAAGGACACGGTCGTGCCCACCGCCCCCTCGGCGGCGTTCACCCCCGATCCGATCCGGACCCTGGCCCAGGCGCAGGCGATTCACGTACGCGGCACGTGCGAGACCGACGCCAAGGTGACTGTCGAGGTCAGCGGGTCGAACCGCCAGCAGAATCAGGTTCGGACGCAGAAGTGTGTGGCGAGCACGTACGACACGAAGCTCGACGTGTCGAAGATCAACCGCGGCACACTGACGACCAAGGTGTCGCAGGCGGACGCCGCCGGCAACACGTCACCGACGACGACGATCACCACCCAGAAGCAACTCGACGCGCCTTAGAGAGTCACGCACTGCCCATAGCGGGCACCGGCGTGATTCGGGCGGCCGTTGTTCGTCGGTTTCGGCTGGTTGCTGCTGCACGACAACTGGCCCGTGATCAGGTTGTTCTCCACCGCCGTGCCCTTGTGGTTGCTGTTGAGGTTGAGGTCCTTCGCCAGCGTGTTGTCGCCGACGATGAGGCCCTTGGCGGTGCTCATGATGCTCACGATGCCGCTGATCGTGTTGCCGGCGCAGCGGTTGTTGACGGCGTCGCCGATCACGATCGGGCCCTTGGTGTTCGCCAGGTTCAGGTTGCCGCGCATCGTCACGCCGCACAGCGCCAGTTGCGACGCGCTGGACCCGACGATGTCGCCGGTCACGGTGGCGTGGGAAATGAACAGCCGCGCCCCCGAAGAGAGGTTGATCGACCCGTTGACGTCGCCGGTGACGCACGTCGAACCGCTACCGGCGGTGAAGCTGCCGCTCGGGCTGGTCTTGTTCGTCTTGCAGGTGACGCTCACAACGACGGGCGACGAAGTGCTCCCGTTGAAGTTCCCATCGCCGCTGTAGGTGGCGATCATCGAGTGACTTCCGGGCAGCAGGTTGGCCACGGTGAAGGCGCCGGCGCCGCTGTGGAGCGATGAGGTACCGAGCACTGCCGGTCCCTCCCGCAGCGTGACGGTTCCGCTCGGCGTGCCCGCTCCGGGTGCCACCGCGCCCACCGCCACCGTGAGCTTGGCGTTACCGCCGAAGTCGACGGCGTGCGCAGGACCGGTGAGCACGGTGGTGGTGTCCGCCTTGTTGACCACCTGCGTGATCGGTGACGCGTCACTCGACTCGTAATTGTCGTCGCCGGCATAGTGCCCGTTGAGCGTGTGCGAGCCGACAGACAGCGCGCTCGTCGTCACGCTGGCCGTGCCGCTGCTCAGCGTGCCGGAGCCGAGCGACGAGGCGCCGTCGGAGAACAGCACCGACCCGGGTGCCGTCGACGGCGACACGGTGCCAGTGATCGTGACGGGTTGCCCGAAGACCGAGGGGTTCGGCGACGAAGAGAGGCCCGTCATGGTGCCGGCCTTGTCGACGGTGAAGCTGCTCGTGCCCGTGCTGCCGACGTAGTTGGTGTCGCCGGAGTACGCGGCCGAGATCGAGTGGGGGCCCGCACCGAAGCCGGCGTGCATCGCCGTCGCGGTGCCGCCGCTGACGGTCGCGGTGAACGTCGAGGCGCCGTCGACGGTGAAGGTCACGCTGCCGGTCGCGTTGGTGGGCGACACGGTGGCGGTCATCGTTACCGAGGTGTTGTACGTGGAGGGATTCGGCGTGACGGCGACGCCGGTCGTCGTGTTGGCCTGCGTCACGGTCTGGGTGAACTGGTCCGTCGAGTGGGCGTTGTAGTTCGTGTCGCCGTCGTAGACCATGACGATCTTGTGCACGCCGACGCTGAGGCTCGACTCGGTGAAGGACACGTCGCCGGACGCGTTGATGGCCTTGGTCTGGAGGGTGGTGTTTCCGCCGCCGGTGACGTCGACGAGTTCGACGTTGCCCGTCGGCAGCGACGCTGACGGGTCGACCGCCGGGTTCGGGGCGACGTGGGCGCCGAAGAGGAGTCCGCTGCCGTAGGCCGACGAGCTGGCGCTCACGGATCCAGAGATCGAACTGCTCGCCTGCGTGATCTCGAGCGACTTCGTGTCCTCGCTGTTGTCGAAGTGATGCGGATTCTCGAGGCTTTCGATCGGGCTCTGGTACAGGGCGCGGATCGAGTGCGTACCGACCGCCAGGTTGGCCACTGTCGCTTCGAAACCGGCGTTCGTATCCGTCGAGTCGTCAGGCGTGTAGTCATCGGGATCGGCGGGCGCGAGCGCGAAGTAACCCGTGTCGCCGTTGTCGAAGAAGTACACCTTGCCCGACGGCGTATTGCAGTCGCCGATGTCGCACGATCCGCTGACGTCGCTCACGATCGCGTCGAGGATGACGGGCTGGCCGTAGGGAGCCGACGTTACGTTGCTGTTGTTGTAGATGAAGAGCAGGTCAGTGTCGCTCTCGCCGCAGTCGCTGCAGCTGTCGGCGGCGGCTTTGGGCGTGTCGGCGCCGATCGCGACCAGAACCGAGGTCACCGCGAGGATGACCATGAGAAACGTGCGCGCCTGCCGCATCGCCGCCCCCTTGCGAGTTGTGCCCCACCCGCGAGAAGGACGTTAGTACGCCCGCGCGACGATGGCTACGAGGTCTTCGACGTTGTCCGTGGTATCCGGCAGCGTTCCGTCAGCGCGGCGCAGGCAGCGAATCGACACGGACGCGGCGTTGAGGGCGTCTTCGCCGGCCTCGTCGGCCAGCGCGCCGGGCAGCACGGCGAAGCCCGTCTGGGCCGCTTCGATCGCTTCGGCAATCGACGAGACCTCCACGGTGCGCGCCGCGAGCCGTTCCTGCGCGGCGGCGAACAGCGACGCCTGGACGGCGCCGAGCGCGTCGCGCACGGCGGCGGCGGCGCCGGCAACGGCGACGGTCGTCTTGTCCCCGGTGTCGCGCCGCACGACGGTGACGTTGCCGTCGGCGAGATCGCGCGGTCCGACTTCCACCCGGACCGGAATGCCCTTCAACTCGTGGTCGACGGCGCGACGACCGAAGGCGACGTCCACGCGGTCGTCGAGCTTCACCCGCATGTCGGCCAACTCGGCCACGAGGGCGCGGGCCGCATCGCCGGCGCCGTTCTCGTCGCGCACGACGACGACCACGCACTGCGTCGGCGCCACCGACGGCGGCAGCCGCAACCCGCGATCGTCGCCGTGGGTCATGATCAAGCCGCCGAGCATGCGCGTCGAGGAACCCCACGACGTCTGCCACACGAAGTCGGTGTTCCCCTCCGAAGTCTGGAAGGTCGTGTCGAAGGCGCGTCCGAAGTTCTGGCCCAGTTCGTGCGACGTACCCATTTGCAACGCCTTGCCGTCGCCCATCATCGCTTCCATCGCCCACGTGTAGGTGGCACCGGCGAAGCGCTCGCGTTCGGTCTTGCGCCCCAGGAGGACGGGAATGGCCAGCACGTCGCGCACCGTGGCTTCGTAGACCTCGTTGAGGATGCGCAACGCGAAATCGTGCGCGTCGGCCTCGGTGGCGTGGCACGTGTGCCCCTCTTGCCAAAGGAACTCGGTCGTGCGCAGGAACAGCCGCGGCCGCAGCTCCCAGCGCACGACGTTGGCCCACTGGTTGATCAGCAGCGGCAGGTCGCGGTAGCTCTGCACCCACTTCGAGAAGTACGAGTTGATGATCGTCTCGCTCGTCGGGCGCACCACGACGGGCTCTTCGAGCTCCTTCCCGCCGCCGTGGGTGACCACGGCCAGTTCGGGCGAGAACCCCTCGACGTGCTCGGCTTCACGGCGCAGGTAGCTCTCGGGGATGAACAGCGGGAAGTAGGCGTTGTCGACCCCGACGGCCTTGATGCGGGCGTCCATTTCGGACTGCAGGCGCTCCCAGATCGCGTACGCCGTCGGGCGGATGACCATCGTGCCGCGCACCGGCCCGTTGTCGGCCAGCTCCGCCTTGGTGATGACGTCCTGATACCAGCGGGGAAAGTCCTCGCCCTGAGGCGTGAGTACGGGAGCGGCCATGCGGCCGAGATTAGGTGGCTAGTTGTCGCACTCCGAAAGCGTGTCGGTCCCGCCGCCGCCCTTGCAGGTGTCGCTCCCGCTCCCGCCGTCGAGCGAGTCATCACCGGCGTTGCCGTGCAGGTCGTCGTCGCCCGCGCCCCCGATCATCGTGTCGTTGCCGGCGCTGCCGTTGGCCGAGTCGGTACCGTCGTTGCCGAAGAGGTGGTCGTTGCCGTCGCCGCCCGACAAGAAGTCGTCACCCGTGCCCCCGGCAATCTTGTCGTTGCCCTGACCCCCCGCGATCTGATCCGCGCCGTCCTGACCCTTCAACGTGTCGTTGTCGCCGCCACCCGAGATCACGTCGTCACCCGCCTGACCGAACACCTGATCCTTGCCCGCGCCGCCGTCGATCCGGTCCGCACCACCACCACCGTGGACGACGTCGTCACCGTCGCCCGCGCAGATCGTGTCAGCACCACCACCACCACTGATGTCATCCGGACCGCTCGATCCCAAGATCACGTCGGCGCCCGACGTCCCGTTGATCGTGCCGCTCCCGGTGATCGTCGGCGTCAGCCCGTCGCACAACGCACCCGTGCCCGCCGTCCCCACGAGTTGGAACTCGTAGTCGCGCAGGGAATTGTCGCCCACGCTGAGGCAACCCGACGTCGCGCTGAAGTTGGTGCACCCGGTGCCGAACCCGTCAGGTGGGTTGCGCCACATCCCGAGGCTGCCGGCGGTGATGTCCGCCGAGCCCCAGTACCAGGAGGGTTGGGTCGCGATCGCCTGGAGCGACAACCAGTAGGTGCCCGCCGACAACGCGATCACGGGGTTCAGCGTGATTGTCTCGGTCCCCTGCGGCGTCCCGGTGCCGGTGCTGGCGTCGGTCTGGTCGAACAGCACGCTACCCGGCGTGCCGGCGGCGTCGGTATAGATCCGTACGCGGATCGTGTCGACGCCCGCGGTGGTGCTGTCGAATTGCGCCGCGACCACGCGCGACAGGTTCCAGGTCTGACCGCTCGGCACGACGAAGTCGGCGGCACCTTCAGAGTCGAAAGCGTCGGTGGGGCTGTCGACCGAGATCGCCGCGTTGCCTGCGGGGTCGACGGGAAACTGGTCGTAGAGCACCGAGTCGGCCGACGCCCGAGGCGCCACCACCGCGGACAGCGCCAGCCAGGCGAATAGAGCAACGGCAATCGGCAACACACGCGTCGTTCGCATGAATCCCTCCCCCTTCGGTTGTGCCCGCGCCGCGAGGTTCAGTCAATCACCGCGTTCACGCGTACGCCATGACAAGTGCCACATCGGAATCGGTCAGGCGGTGTCTTTGCGGATCAAATCGATCCGCTGCGCGCTGTTGTTCGCGTCGGCGCCCTTGTCGTCGAGCAACGCGGCGCGGTCGCGTTCGGCTTCGCGCGTCGCCTTGGCGACGTCGGCTTTGGCGATCGCCGCGTCGGCGCCGTGCTCGACGATGTATTCGGCCCACTCGACGAGCGCGTCGACCATCTCAGCCTCGGGCACCACGGCGACGTTGACGCCCTTCACGAACAGGTGCCCCTTGTTGCGCCCAGCCGCGATGCCGATGTCGGCGTCGCGCGCCTCACCCGGACCGTTGACGACGCAACCCATCACCGCCACCTGGAGCGGGATCTCGCGATCGCCGAACGCCGCCAGCGCGTCGCCGGCCACCTTGTACACGTCGATCTCGGCGCGGCCGCATGACGGGCACGCAATGAGGTCGACATTCTTGCGCTCGCGCAACCCCATCGCTTCGAGGAGCTGGCGGCCGGCGCGGGCCTCTTCGACCGGATCCGCCGTCAGTGAGTAGCGGATCGTGTCGCCGATACCCTCGGCGAGCAGCGTGGCGATACCGGCGGTGCCCTTGATCAACCCGGCGGGTGGCGGACCGGCCTCGGTCACGCCGAGGTGCAGCGGCGCATCGGTGACGTCTGCAAGCTGACGGTACGACTCGATCATCAACGGCACGTTGCTCGCCTTGACCGAGATCTTCACGTCGTGGAAGTCGACCTCGTCGAAGTACCGCATCTCGAGCTGCGCCGACTCGACGAGCGCTTCAGGTGTGGCGCCGCCGTACTTGTCGTACAGGTCCTTGTCGAGCGATCCGGCGTTGACGCCGATGCGGATCGGCACGCCGCGGTCCTTCGCTTCGCGAGCGACGGTCTTGATGTGCTCGGGGTTACGGATGTTGCCGGGGTTCAACCGCAGGCACGCCACACCAGCGTCGAGGGCGGCAAGCGCCATCTTGTACTGGTGGTGGATGTCGGCCACCAGCGGCACCGGCGAGCGAGGCACGATCTGCGCCAGGCCCTCGGCCGCCTCGACCTCGTTGCAGGTGCAGCGCACGATGTCGGCGCCCGCGGCCGCCAGGGCGTAGATCTGCTGGAGCGTCCCTTCGACGTCGGCGGTCTTGGTGATCGTCATCGACTGCACGCTGATCGGTGCTCCCCCACCGACCAGCACACCGCCGACGTTGACCTGACGCGTGCTGCGGCGCGCGGCCGCCGTGCCGTTGAACTCCATATGGAGTGGATTATCCCAGCTTGAACGGGTGCACGATGTCGAGCCACAGCGCGCTGAGGCTCAGCAGTGCGAGCGCCACCACCACGACGTAGGCGACGGGCAGCATCTTGTTCATGTCCATCGTGTGGCGGCGGCCCTTGATGCGCGACGCAATCTCCTCATAGGTCGCCACGGCGACGTGGCCACCGTCGAAGGGCGGCAGCGGCAGCATGTTGAAGATGCCGACGAACACGTTGATGGCGATGAGCAGGAACAGCGTCGAGCCGACGCCTTCCTTCGCCGAGGCGTTGGCGATGCGAGCGAGGCCGACGGGGCTGAGCAGACGGTTGCCGTCTTTCTTCGGGTCAGCCGGACCGGTCTCGGTCAGCTGCTTGCCGTAGTTCTTGACGTTCGACTTGCTGAACATCCCGACAAGGGCCTTGGCCGAGTCGACGGTGACGTGCTCGACCTCGGTGGCGCCGTGCCACATGGCGACCGGCAGCGGCTTGCGGACGGTCGCTTCCTTGGCCTCGATGCCGATGTGGCCCACGGCCGGCGCGCCCTGCGCGATCTCCGCAGCCGTGCGGGTGTCGGTCGGGGTGACGATGAAGTTGACGCGGCGCCCGGCGCGGTCGACGGTCACGTCGATCGAGCGACCCGCCGAGTTCTGGATCACCTTGGCGACCTTGTCGAAGTCGGTGCTCGACATCGGGGTGCCGTTGAGCGCCACGATCTTGTCGCCGGCGCGCATGCCCACCGCGTAGGCGGGTGAGAACGAGCCGTCGGTGTTGCGGTGAATCACGCGGTCGAGCGTGGTCGTGGTGGCCGCGACGCCGACGCCGGCGAGCAGCGCCACCATCAGCAGGTAAGCCATGAGGAAGTGGGTGACTGAGCCGGCGACGGCGAAGCGGACACGCTGGAAGTAGCTCTTGGCCCGGTAGGTGCGCGACTCGTCTTCGGGCGCCACCTCTTCGAGGTTGTTCATGCCGATGACTCGGACGTAGCCGCCCGCGGGCAGCGCCCGCACGCCGTAGCGGGTCTCGCCCTTCTGCACTGACCACAGCACGGGGCCGAAGCCGACGAAGAAGTCGGTGACCTTCATGCCGGCCCAGCGCGCCGTAATGAAGTGACCGAACTCGTGCATCATGATCATCGCCAGGATGGCGACTACCACCAGCACGCCGCCGCCGATGTGCAGCGCGATGCTCAGCGCCGTCAGCAGCGCCACGATGATGCCGAGACGCATCAGCCCCTGCGCGTCGACGCCGTTTGACGGTGGATTCGTCGTGTCGACATCGGATTCGGGCCGGCTGTGCGTGGCTGTCATTGGTTTTTCCTCGCCTGGATAGCTCGGCGTGCCAGTTGCCGAGCCTCAGCGTCGGCGTCCAGCACGTCAGAAACGGTACTGGGCGAATGGTTCGGTGCCGCCGCGAGGACCTCCTGTATGACTGCACAGATCGCCACCCATGGGATCTGACCGTGCAAAAAGGCATCAACGGCCTCTTCGTTCGCGGCGCTCAGCCAGGTCGGGGCGACACCACCGCGGCGTCCCGCTTCGTAGGCGAGACCGAGTGCGGGAAAGGCGTCGCGGTCGGGCGCTTCGAAGTCGAGGCGGCGGGTGACGCTCCAGTCGAGCGCACCGAACGGCGTCGGCAAGCGGTCCGGCATCCCCATCGCATAGCCAATCGGCAGGCGCATGTCGGGATCCGAGAGTTGGGCGATCGTCGATCCGTCGCGGAAGGTCACCATCGAGTGCACGATCGACTGGGGGTGGACCACCACGTCGATCTGGTCGTACCCGATGCCGAACAGCTCGTGCGCTTCGATCACTTCCAGGCCCTTGTTCATCAGCGTGGACGAGTCAACCGTGATCTTGGGACCCATGTTCCACGTGGGGTGCGCCAGGGCGTCGTCGATAGTGACGGCTTCGAGCTCGGCCGGCGTGCGGCCGCGGAAGGGTCCGCCGCTGGCGGTGAGGACGAGCTTGGCCACTTCGGTTGCTTGTCCGGCGCGGAGGCACTGATGGATGGCGCCGTGTTCGGAGTCGACGGGGACAAGTTCGGCACCGGGCGTCCGCCGCGCCTTCTGCACGACGGGACCGGCCGCGATCAGCGACTCCTTGTTGGCCAGCGCCAGGCGCTTGCCGGCTTCGAGGGCGGCGAGTGTCACCGGCAGGCCAGCGAAGCCGACGACGGCGTTGAGCACGACGTCGGCCGACGCGGCAGCCTCCGCCAAACCCTCGGTGCCGACGAGCACGCGCGCCGACACGTTGGCCCGCACCTCGTCGGCGACCGACGCGTCGCACACGACGACGGCCGGTTGGTAGCGCGCCGCTTGTTCGACGAGCGCGCCCACCGAGCGATGAGCCCCGAGGGCCACGACCCGGAACAGGTCCGGATTGCGCTCGACGACGTCAAGGGTCTGCGTGCCGATCGACCCGGTCGAGCCGAGTACGGCTACGTCCATGGTCAGGCGATGCGTCTTTGCATCGCTACGCGATGACGCGCAGCAGGTAGTACGCCGCCGGCAGGCAGAAGAGCAGCGCGTCGAAGCGGTCGAGCACGCCGCCGTGACCCGGCAGCAGGTGGCCCATGTCCTTGATGCCGAGGTCGCGCTTGATCATGGATTCGGCGAGGTCGCCCAGCGGGGCGACGAGCGACACGACGACCGCCAGCCACAGCGCCTTGCCGCCGTCCCAGGGATGCACGTGGGGGACGTAGGCGAGGATGAGCACCGTCACGACGATCGAGATCACCGCTCCGCCGATGACGCCCTCCACCGTCTTGTTGGGGCTGATCTCGGGCGCCAAGGGCCGGCTGCCCATGCGGCTGCCGACGAAGTACGCCCCGGTGTCGTTGGCGACCACCGCGATCACGACGCCGAGTACCAGCGCAACGCCGGTGTGGTCGTGCCCCTTGCCCACGCCGAGCAGCAGCGCGGCGTAACTGCCGAGCACACCGGTCCATACGAAGGCGAGGAGCGTCGTGGCGACATTCACCATCGGACGCGCGTGCACCACGCGTATCAGGTACCAGGCGAACGTGGCCGCGGTGACGAGCACCAGCGCCAGCGGCAGGGCGGTCTCGCCCTTCTGGTACGCACCAATCATGATCCCCAGCGTGCCCACGAGGCCGACGAGCGTTGCCGGCTGGTAGCCGGCGCGGCGGAACACGTCGTAGAGCTCGGCGGACGCCATCAAGACGACGGCGGTGGCCAGGATCATCGACCACGCCGGGCCGAGCTTGAACAGGATCAGAGCGACGGCGCCGAGGCCACCGGCAAGCAACAGCGCCGCTTGCAGGTCGCGGGGCGCGCCGGCCGCGGGACCCGGCGCCATGCGCCGACCGGCCGGGCCCGCACGGGTCGGGCGCGGCGGGCGAGGCCGGGGCGGCAGGCCGCCTCCCCCGCCGCCTCCGCCGACACCGGCGGGCTTGAGCGGGATGGGAGCGATCTCGTCGTCGACGCCCAAGTTGCCGAACGAGTCGGCGTCGTCATCGTCGTCGAAGTCGAACATCGAGCCGGTCCGGCTCTCGTCGAGCGCGCCGAGCGGGCGGTCGCCGCCCGCGAGGACGGACGCGTCGTCGTAGCCGGCGTCGTCCCAATCGTCGTGCTGGTCGCGCCACCGCGGCGCACCGCCGGAAAGCGCCGACCAGGCGGCGAGATCGTCGTCGTCGGTGGCCTCGGTGAGGTCGAGGTCGGCGTCGCTTTCCCCGAAGCGGCCACTCAGCACCGCCGGCACCTCGCCGGTAGGCGGCTCCGTCCAGTGAGGCAGGTTCGGCGGCGCCGCCGGCGTCGGCACGGCACTCAGCGTCGGATCGTTGTCGTCACGGGGGAACAGCGGGGTCTCGACCGGTGGTGCCGGCGACGGTTCACTGGCCCGGGCGAACTTCAGCGGTTCGGGAGGCGGAGCGGCGTCGCCGGCGCGCTGGGCCGACACGGCGGCCGCCGCCTCCTCGGCACCGAGAATGCGCACGCCCTCGGCGCGCGGCCGAGGAGCGTCGCCCTCTTCGTCGAAGTTGTCATCCCACTCGTCCATCGCTCCCCCTCTGTCGGGCGATCAGACCTCGAGCAGTTCCTGCTCTTTGGTCGCGAGCAGACGGTCGATGTCGGCGACCGCCTGCTGCGTGATCTTCTCGAGGTCTTTCTCGGCTCGATCGAGTTCGTCGCTCGTGATGTCGCCGTCCTTTTCCAGGTTCTCGAGGGCTTTGCGGGCGGCGCGGCGCTCGTTGCGCACCGCCACCCGGGCGTCCTCGGCCTTGGCGTGGACCAGCTTCACCATTTCCTTGCGTCGCTCCTGGGTCAGTTCCGGGAACGTGAGCCGGATGACGCTGCCGTCGCTGCTGGGCTGGATGCCCAGGTCAGAGTTGGTGATCGCCTTCTCGATCTCCTTGAGCGCGCCCTTGTCGAAGGGCGAGATCACGAGCAGCCGCGGCTCGGGCACGCTGAAGTTGGCGAGCTGCTGCAGCGGCGTCGGCGACCCGTAGTAGTCGACCCGGAGGTTCTCGACCATGGTCGAAGACGCCCGCCCGGTGCGCACCGTCGCGAAGTCGTGACTGGCGTGCGTGACCGTATGGGCCATCTTGTCCTTGCATTCGGCCAGCGTGAGGCCGATGAGCGAATCATCCTCCATTGGTAATGAGCGTACCTATGGAGTCACCCACAAGAGCGCGACGCACGTTGCCGGGGGTCATCACGTCGAAGACCAGGATGGGCAGGTCGTTGTCCTTGCAGAAGGTGATCGCGGTCAGATCCATGGCGCGAAGGTCCTGGTTGACGACCTCCATGAAGGACACTTCGTCGAGTTTCACGGCGTCGGGGTTGCGGCGCGGATCGGCCGAATAGACCCCGTCGACGCCGCCGTGGGTGCCCTTGAGCAGCACCCCCGCCTCGATCTCGACGGCGCGCAGCGCCGCGGGCGTGTCCGTGGTGAAGAACGGATTGCCCATCCCGGCGGCGAAAATGACGATGCGGCCCTTTTCGAGGTGCCGGATGGCGCGGCGCCGGATATACGGCTCCGCGATCTGGTCCATGCCGATGGCCGACTGGACCCGCACCTCAGCCCCCTTGCGCTCCAGGGCATCCTGAAGCGCCAGGGCGTTGATGACCGTGGCCAGCATGCCCATGTAGTCGGCCTGGGCGCGGTCCATCCCCTCGCCGGCGCCGATGGCGCCGCGCCAGATGTTGCCGCCGCCGACGACGACGGCGATCTCGATCCCGAGTTCCTCGCGCGCGTCGGCCAACTCACCGGCGATGCGGTCGACGATGTCCATGTCGATCGTGTCGACGGATGACGAGGAGGCGAACGCCTCACCTGAAAGCTTGAGAACGACCCGGTCCCACCGTGGTCCATCACTCTGGGACGCCTCGCTTCGCTCGGCTGGGGCCACGGTTATGTGTTTACTCGCCGATCAGGACTTGGGCGAACCGAACGATCTTGACGTCGCCCAGCGTCTGGGCGATCGACTGCTTCGGCTCCTTGGCAAAGGGCTGGTCCATCAAGACGCCCCCGGGCATGCGCTTGAACCAGCCGGTGAGCTTGCCCTCGACGATCTTGGCGACGGCGTTCTCCGGCTTGCCCTCGTTCAGCGTTTCCTTCTCGAGCTGCTCGCGTTCGGCGGCGACGAGCGCCGCGTCGACCTCGTCGCGCGTGACGGCACCCGGGCGGCTGAACGCCGCGGTGAGGGCGATGTCGTGGGCGAGTTCGGTGGTACCGCCGTCGAGCTCGATGAGGATGCCGTTGACACCGCGACCGTTCTGGATGTGAAGGTAGGTGTCGAGCACGTGGCCTTCGGGCGCCTCGAAGCGCACGACCTGGCCGAGCTCGATGTTCTCCTTCAGCGTCACCTTCAGGTCGTCGATGGCGTCGCCGAGATCGGTGGTCGCCCCTTCGCCCTTGTCGACGACGGCCTGGGCCAGATCGTTGGCGAGGTTCACGAAGTCCGGCGACTTGGCGACGAAGTCGGTCTCGCACTTGAGCTGTACGAGGGCAGCGACGTTGCCGTTGCGGGCCATGGCGATGGCGCCCTCCGCGTTCTCGCGGTCGGAGCGCTCTGCGGCTTTGCCGAGGCCACGCTCACGCAGCCACAGGGCGGCCGCTTCGTGGTCGCCGTTGCTTTCTTCGAGGGCGCGCTTGGCGTCCATCATCCCGGCGCCGGTGGCCTGGCGCAGCGCCTGCACTTCTTTCGCGGAAATAGCCATTACGAGGGATCGGGTCCTTTGTCTGCGTTCACGTCTGCTTCGGATTCGGTGGGCGCCGCGGCCGGCGCCGCGTCGGGCTGCGCCGTTTGCGCGGCGAGGCGGGCCTCGCGCTCCTGGGCCTGGAGAGCCGCCTGGCGACGGGCTTCGGCCTGCTGCTGCGCGCGCCGAGCCTCTTCTTCTTCGCTGCGCTCGACCACGGAGGGGCCGGCCGCATCGGCGGCGGCGCGGGCGCGGCGGCTGGCGATGAAGCGGCCTTCCTCGACGGCCTCGGCGATCACGCGGCACAGCAGGTTGCCGGCGCGGATGGCGTCGTCGTTGCCGGGGATGACGTACTGGATGACGTCGGGGTCGCAGTTGGTGTCGACCACGGCGACAACCGGCAACTTGAGCTTGTTGGCCTCGGTGACGGCGAGGTGCTCCTTCTTCGTGTCGATGACGAAGATGGCGTCGGGGAGCCGGGAAAGGCCACGGATGCCGCCGAGGTTGCGCTGCAGCTTGACGAGCTCACGGCGCAGGATGAGAGCTTCCTTCTTCGGCATGTTGTCGAAGTCGCCGGCCGCGAGCATGCGCTCGTAGTCCTGCATCTTCTTGACCCGGGCCAGGATCGTCTGGAAGTTGGTGAGCATGCCGCCGAGCCAGCGCTCGTTGATGTAGGGCATGCCGCATTCCGAGGCGTAGCGGGCGACGGGGTCCTGCGTCTGCTTCTTGGTGCCGACGAAGAGGATCGTGCCGTTCTCCGACACGAGGTCACGCACGAACTCGTAGGCGACCGCCGTGCGCTCGAGCGTCTGGTTGAGGTCGATCAGGTAGATGCCGTTGCGCTCGCCGAGGATGAACCGCTTCATCTTCGGGTTCCAGCGCCGGGTCTGGTGACCGAAGTGGACTCCGGCCTCCAGCAGTTGCTTCATGGTGACAACAGCCACGTTTGTGTGCTCCTTGTTCGGTTGACGATCCGCAGGCGTCGCACCGAGCCAATCGTGTTGACCGTCGGTGACCGAATGTGCGCGTGCGGCAGGTGATGGTTTATGGATACGCCCAACGATTGAGCGGCCTTCAATGGTAGCGGACCGAATAAAGCAGCACGTAGTTCGGGCCTTTCGCGCCGGCCGTCGTCACCACGAGCCCCGCCCCCGGCAGGTCGGCGACCCCCCAACCGTCAGCGGGCGGCCGCAGGCGGAACGCGCCGCGGGGCGACGCCAGCCGCGGGCCGTGGCCGTCGAGCGGCAAGGCCACGAATTGGTCGGACAGCCACACCGGTGCGCCGAATTCGGCGGCGGTGTCAGCCCCTTTCACCGCCCACGTGCGGTGGCCGTCGTCAGGGCTATAGGCGCGCAGGCGACCCCAGTGGTCGGGGACGAGCAGTTCGTTGCCGTTGTCCGCGATGACCGGCACCTGGAACAACTCGCTCTGTTCGGCGGGCGACGACCATCGCGGCGTACCCGTGTGAGCGTCGACCGCGACCATTCGCTCGTTCGAGGCAACCGCGGCGACCAAGTCGAGGCCCTCGGGATACACGACCGGTGACGACGTGCCGTACACCCCCAGGTCGCCGCTCCACAGAGTCGAGCCCGTGATCGGATCGATCCCCCACCACTCGCCGACGCCGACGACGACCACCACGGGGTCGCCGCCGGCGGTCGCGCCGGCAGCCGGTTCGGAGGTGATCGCCGTCGGCAGCACCGTGCGCCACCGTTCCGCGCCCGTCGAGCGGTCGAGGCCGAGTGCAAGCCCATCAGCAGTCGTGACCACCACGGTGTCGCCGACGACCGCCGGTCGGTTGGCCCGGTTCTCGTCGTCGCTCGCCGTCGTCGCCACCGACCACAACGGGCGACCGTCGGAACGGGCGAACGCGGCCACAGCACGCGCGGCCGCTACGAACACTGCATCGCCGTCGAGGCGTGGTGCGTCCGCCAACGCACCCGGAAGCGCGGCGCGCCAGTCGACCACGCCGTCGCGAGACACGGCGAGCACCTGCGACTCGCCCGCGGTGACGACGACCCCGGCTTGGTCGGTGGCGGGCAGACCGACGACGTCGCCGTCGATCGATACGCGCCAGCGCTCTTCGACGGCGGGATGAATGCTGCGCGCCGCGACCACCGGGCGCACCCGTGGCCGCGGTGCCGACCGTTGCAGGGCGAACGCGGCGGTGACGAGCGCGACGAACACCAACGTGATGCCGATCGCAATAGTGCGCACGAGACGCATGGCGGGTCCTTTCTTCACGGGACGATTCCGCTGGCGCCGAAGCCGGCAATGTCTTCGCCGGTGGCAATGGCGGCGCCGGTAAAGGCGCGAGTCGCCGTGGCGACGGCGGGCTGACACGTCGGCGGGCGATCGGCGATTGCGAGTTCGACTTCGCGCCGCGCCGCCGGCGACTGCTTGATGCTGCTGTGACTGCCGGTGACGGGCGACGACGGCCGGGCGTCCACAATGACGTTGGTCGCGTTCGCCAACCGCGCCCGCACCGCTGGCACGGTGAGGTCCGCCGCCGACGCGATCGACGTGTACTGCACGTCGTCGCGCAACGGCCGGGCGTTGATCCGCTTGATGAAGTCCGATGTTTCCGAAAGCTCGGCCACGCCCGGTCCGGTGACGTCGAACCCTTTAAAGCCATGGTGCGCCAGTCGCCGAATGGCCCGACCCTCGACCGACCACCGCATCCAGGCGGCAGCCGTGGCGCCATCGGCGCCGTGGTGCGGCGTCGCCAGCGTTACCACGTGGTCGATCGTGGGCATTTCGTGGCCGGGCCCGTCGTAGTCGTGTGCCAGGGCTTCACGCACGATCAGCCCGCCTTGGCTGTGGGCGATGAGATCGACCTGTGCCCCGGGGTGGTCTTTCGCGATCTGGTCGAGCAGGTCGCGCAGGTGACGGGCGTCGTTCTCCAGCGGCTGCGTCGTGTCACGCGGCTTGTACGGCGCCGGGTCGCGACCGCCGCGGTACGAGAAGTCGTAGACGTTCTGCGGCCAGTAGCCCAGTGCAGTCGAGTCCAGCTCGCGCGACAGGTTCTCGGGCGCGTGGGGACCACTCGAGTGCGAGCCCAGCCCGGCGACGAACACCGCGATCCGGTTCTGCGGCGCGACGATCGGGGGCGGGTCGACGTCGGTAGGCGTGCACGGCTGCGCCCACGCCTCGATGATGTCGGCGAGCGCGGCGGCGAGCGCGGCGAAGGGTCCGGCCCACTCTCCGAGGTTCACGACTCGGTCGAGGAGACCGATGAGAGGTTGCGCCGAGTCGTGCATCAGATCGAACGTCCCGGCGCGGACCTGGCCGGCAACGGCGACGATTTGATGGCCGAAGCGCGCCAGCGCGTCGCGCGCCGAGCCCGACGCGGAGCCGGCTGCGGCGACGGCGGCGCGCCCCACGCTCTCGAGCGCGTCGGCCATCTGCGTGACGGTCGTGGATCCCACCGCGACGCCGGGCTTCATCCAGTCGTAGGCGCTGGCGCTGACGGCGCCGAAGTGGTCGACGACGGACTGTGCCAGCGCCCACCCGTCGCGATGGGCGCCTTGTTCGCTGAACTCGCCGTCCGGTACGAGATGCACGCGCGCCGGGCCGCTGGCGATCAAGATCGCAGGGTCGACGTAGGCGTCGCCGATACGCGCGCCGAAATGAAACGTGTCGTTGGTCGTGCCGAGCGCGTCGCCTTGGCGCAGCACCTGACCGACCCGCACCGTGATCGAGCGCAGGAACGAGTAGCTGGTACGCACGCCGTCGCTGTGTTGGATGACGACGTGCAGCTGTCCGCCGACCTGGCCGGCGAAGGTGACGCGACCGGGGGCCGACGCGCGGGCGCCGTCGCCGGGGTTGGTCTTGTATTCGAGGCCGCGGTTGCCGGCGCCGTATTGCGTCGACGGAGGGCGGAAGGGATCGGTTACAGGGCCGCTGACCGGTGCCACATACGTGACGGGCGCGGCGGAGGCTGGGGGCGCGAACCCAGCGAGGACGGCGATGGCCGCAGCCATCGCCAGCGCCGCAGCAAAGCGGCGCACGGGCATGCTCCTTGGTCACGGGAAGACCGAGGGGGAAGCGGTTGGCCGAACGTAGCGATCACTCCCGGCCGCCGAAAGAGGCAATTACCGGCGCGTCGGCATGCGGTGCCACCACCCTCCCCCACCTTCGGCTTGGCGCGCCGCCGCCAGTTCCTGCAGCGCGACCAGCACCTCACCACGGGTGAACCCCGAAGCCTCGATCAGGGCATCGGTCGGCATCGGCACGAAGTCGAGGACGTCGAGCACCGCGCGCGCCCGCGCCGACAGCCGACTCCGGCGCGGCGCGGGCAACTCGAATGAGCGGCGTGAGGTCTCGAGTCCGAGCGCCAGCAGGACGTCGTCGGTACACGTCACGGGCGGTACGCCGTCGACGAGCAGGCGGTTCGTCCCGTCGGAGGTGACCGCACCCACCGGGCCCGGCACCGCCATCACGTTGATGCCCCGCGCCAGCGCGGCGTCGACGGTGTGCATCGAACCCCCCTTTGCCGACGACTCGACGACCACGACTATTTCGGAGAGCGCGGCGATGATGCGGTTGCGGCGCGGGAAGCCCCACTGCGTTGGCCGCGTGTGCGGTGGTTCTTCGGACACGAGTAGGCCGCTGCGGGCGACGCGGTCCCACAACGAACGATGGCGACGCGGATAGACGACGTCGAGGCCGGTGGCAACGACGCCGATGGGGACACCCCGCGCGTCGAGCACACCTTCGTGCGCGGCGCCGTCGATGCCGATGGCCAACCCTGACACGACGGCCACACCGGCCTCGGCCAACTCCGTGCCGAGACGGCGCGCGAACGTGCGCCCGTACGCCGTGCAGTTGCGGGTGCCGACGATGGCGACGCGCCGCAGCTCGAGGGCGGAGGGGTCGCCGCGCACGTACAACTGCTGCGGTGGATCGGGATCGGCGGCCAGTGCGCCGGGCAACCGCGGGTCATCGCGCGACCACACGTCGTCGCTCATGACAGCGACCGCAGTTCGGTGAAGTCATGGCGCATTTCGAGCGCCGTGGCGACGTCTTCCTCGTTGAGTTGGCCCTCGCGACCGTCGAGGTCGGCCAGCGTGCGCGCCACGCGCCGAATGCGCGTGAGACCGCGGGCGCTGAGGGAACCGGCGCGTAGGCGGAACTCGAGGAGTCGCTTGGCATCGGGGTGCAGCGCGGCGAATCGCGCCAGGCCGTCGTCGGTCAACTCCGCGTTGGTGCCGCCGCTGCGGGCGTACGCCAACGCCCGCACCGCGGCCACGCGTGCCGCAACGCTCGCGGTGGGTTCACCTTTCTCGTCGGCGATCAGCTGTTTGGGCTCTGGGCGGTGAATCGCCAAGCGAATGTCGAATCGATCGATCAGCGGCCCCGACAGGCGACGCTGATACCGCGTCAACGCCTGCTCGTTGCATCGGCAGGCGTCGAGTACGCCGCCGGCACCGCACGGGCACGGGTTCATCGCGGCGATCAACAAGAACCGGGCGGGAAACGTGACCGAGCCTGCGGCGCGCGTTACGCGGATGACGCCCTCTTCGAGCGGCTGGCGCAGCGCTTCGAGCACGGACGTCGAGAATTCGGCCAGTTCGTCCATGAACAGCACACCACCGGTGGCGCAGCTGATCTCGCCCGGCCGCAGACGCGCCCCGCCGCCTCCGACGATGCCGGCCGTCGACGCGCTGTGGTGCGGCGCGCGAAATGGTGGGCGGGTGATCAACCCCTCGGGCGGCAGCTCCAGCCCTGCGGCCGAATGCGCCCGCGTGGTTTCGAGGGCTTGCTCGGTGGTGAGGGGCGGCAACAACCCGATGAGACGACGCGCCAGCATCGTCTTGCCGGCGCCCGGCGGGCCGAGGAGCAACGTGTGATGCCCACCGGCGGCCGCGACCTCGATGGCGTGGCGCCCAAGCTGTTGGCCGCGGATGTCGGCCATGTCGGGGATGGGCACGCAGAAGCGCGCTGCCCGAGCGGGCGGCGCATCGGGCCACGGCGCGTCGCCGCGCAATGCGTCGACGAGTTCGCGCAGGTGCCCCACGCTGCGCACTGGGCGGTCGGGCAGGACCGAGGCTTCGGCGGCCGCTTCGTGGGCCACGACCACGACTGGGCCGGCCAGCGCGGGCGCCATGCACACCACGCCGGGTACACGGCGCACCCGCCCGTCGAGGCCGAGCTCGCCGATGAAGCCGATACCGTCGAGCGCTTCGAGGGGAACGTCGCCCGATGCCGCCAGCACACCGACGGCGATCGCCAGGTCGAGGCCCGCGCCCGTCTTGCGTAGCCCCGACGGCGCGAGGTTGACGGTGATGCGCTTTTGGGGCCACGAGAACCCCGACGACAGCACCGCGGCACGTACGCGGTCGCGCGACTCGCGACACGCCGTGTCGGGAAGACCGACGATGGTGAAGCCGGGAAGCCCGACCGATACGTGCACTTCGACGCGCACGGGAAGACCGTCGACGCCGAGCAGCGTCGCTGATGGGATTGCGGCAAGCACGGCCGACTCCTCACGGGAGGCGGACTACCTAGGACGGCCGAAACCGCGATACGTCCCGCACAGTAGCGAGACGGTGTAACGCCTTAGCGGCCCTTGAAAACCGGCGTGTCCTTTTGCAGGAACGCCCGCACCGCCTCGCGGAAATCGTCGGTCTTCATGTTGACCGACTGCGCCCACCCCTCGTCTTCGAGCGCCTTGTCCATCGTGTTCAGGAACGAGCTGTTGAGCTGGTTCTTGATCGCGGAGAGCTGGATCGGCGGCAGATGCGACAGGCGCGTTGCCCACTCGCCGACGAACTTGTCGAGCTGGTCGTCGGGCACGACGTGGTTGACGATGCCGATGCGCTCGGCCTCGGCCGAGCTGATGACGTCGCCGAAGAACGCCAGCTCCTTGGCCTTGTGCAGGCCGATGAGGCGCGGCAGCAGCCACGAGCCGCCGCCGTCGATAGCCAGGCCGCGGCGCACGAAAATCTCCGAGAAGCGCGCCGACTCACCGGCGACGATCAGGTCGCAGCCGAGCGCCAGGTTGCAGCCGACACCGACGGCGACGCCGGGCACCTTGGCGATCGTCGGCTTGATGACGCGGTGCAGCGCCAGGCAGCACTCCGTGGCGAGGCGCATCCCGTCGAGGCCGGTCGACTCGTCGGCGCCCCCGGCGCCGGGCGACAGGTCGGCGCCGGAGCAAAAGTCGCCGCCGGCGCCGGTCAGCACGAGCACGCGGTCGTCCTTCGACGCGCTCACCTCGCGAAAGGTGGCGGTGAGCTCATGCCACATCTGGGTGACGACGGCGTTCTTGCGTTCCGGCCGGTTCATCGTCACCGTGACGATCCCGTCCGCCCGCGCGACTTCGATGGTCTCCATGCGCTCGGACGATACTTGGAGGTATGGGCCTCAACCCCTTCCGGGCGCAGAAGCGCCGCACGTCGGATTACGCGATGGTGATCGCGGCCTTCGTCGTGGTGATCCTGCTCGTGCTGTGGGCGCTGCTGGGTTGAGCGACGAGGACGACGACAACCTCGAAGTCGCCCTCGTCCACCCCTTCCAGGCGCGCAAGCAGTACCTCTGCCCCGGCTGCAACCAGGACATCGCCGTCGGCGTCGCTCATTTCGTGGTGGTACCGCTCGACGTGCCGGAGCAGCGCCGCCACTGGCACAAGGCGTGTTGGCACCAACGCACTAGAAGGCGGCCGGGATCACCTCGACGGCGTTCCCGATGATCGACACCACGTCGAAACGCACTTCGTCGTAGTACTCGCCGCGAGTCGCCAGCCACGTGGTCGCCAGTTGGCGCAGCTTGCGTTGCTTGGCGATTCCGACGGCGGCCGCCGGCACTCCGAAGCGGTCGCTCGCCCGTGTCTTCACCTCCGCGATGACGACCTGGGCGCCGCGCGTGGCGACGAGGTCGATCTCACCGATGTCGCAGCGCCAGTTGCGCGCCACCACGGTGAAGCCGTTGGCCTCGTACCACGCAGTCGCCAGGCGCTCGCCGCGCTTGCCCAGCGCGATGCCGCCGTGACTCACTACAGCTCCTTTTCGGGAAGCTCCTCGACGTTGACGTCTTTGAAGGTGACCACGCGCACCGACGATACGAAGCGGGCCGGGCGGTACATGTCCCACACCCAGGCGTCGGAGAGTTCGACTTCGATCCAGCCGCGATCGCCCTCGCCCATCGGTGTGAGCTTGACCTCGTTGGCCAGATAGAAGCGCCGTTCCGTCTCCACGACGTACTTGAACATCGGGAGCACCGCTCGGTACTCCTGGAACAGCTGCAGCTCGATCTCGGTTTCGTACCGTTCGAGATCTTCGGGTGAGCTACTCATCGTTACGGAGTGTACGACGGCGGTGTAACGCGACCTACAGGAACGAGATGTGGTCGAACGGCCACACCTTCACCATGGCGCGGCCGACGATCGTGTTGATCTTGATCTGGCCGAACACCCGACTGTCGGCCGAGCCGGTGCGGTTGTCGCCCATCACCCACAACTTGCCTTGCTGGACCTTGACCGGGGCGAAGTCGGACGTGACCACGCTCGGCTTCAGATAGGGCTCGATAAGGCGATGCCCGTTGATGTAGACGTGTCCGTGCTTGCCTTCGACGGTCTCGCCCGGCAAGCCGATGACGCGCTTGATGAACTCGTCGGTGGACGGCTGGACGATGCCGATGCCTTCGCCGACCTTGCGCAGCAACCCTTCGTCACCGTTGCCGTTCGACGCACCCGGGCGCGGGTCGTCGAACACGATGATGTCGCCGCGCCGCGGGTCATGTGCCTTGTAGGCCAGTTTGGTGACGACGACGCGGTCGTTGATCTGCAGCTGCGGCAGCATCGAACCCGACGGGATGTAATACGCCTGCGCCAGGAACGTCTTGACCAAGAACGCGATAACCGCGGCGACGACGAGCAGGACGGGAATCTCGGCGAGGGTGCGGGCGATCGACGCCGGCGGCTTCGGCTCCGCCGCTGCCTTGGGCATCGGGCGCACGAGGGTCGCGCGGAGGTCCTCGACGCTCGAGGTGGCGGTGACCGCCGGCAGGACCGGCTCCTCCGGTTCGGGGGTGTCGTTCTCGACGAGGAAGTAGGGCAGCGCGGTGTCGCCGAGGTTGCGTTGCCAGGTGGGCGGCTCCGCGTCGGCTTCGTCCGCTTCGGCTTCCAGCGGCTCGGCTTCGACCGGCTCCGCTTCGACCGGCTCGGTCTCCGTCTCCGCGTGCAGTGCCAACTCCGGCTCGGGCTCGGGCTCGGGCTCGGCTTCGTCGGACTCCGTGGCGAACTCGTGGATGCGGGCGCGCAGGTCGGCGGGCTCGAAGCGGGGCGCCTCGGGCGCTTCGTCTTCGTCGGCTTCGCCTGCGTCGGCTTCTTCGTGCGTTCCCGACGGCGCCGTGCCAGCGGCGGTCGCGGCGAGCACGACAGCGTCGGCGTCCGACGCCGGTTCCCCGAGCGCGTCCTCGTCCGCCGTGAGCGTCGGCGCGGCCGGCTCGGGGTGCGCCGACAGTTGCTCGACGGCGGCGACCGCGGCGGCAATGTCGAGCAC
>DASZWD010000019.1 GCA_035546775.1 Acidimicrobiales bacterium | reverse complement strand
AGATGCACACAGGGGCATCAGTCCTCGGCGGCGCGACGCGATTCCTGGGCGGTCCAGTTGAAGACGCCTTTGGACATGGTGGAGCGTTCGGCGGCCATGCGGCGTTCGTAGACCTCGGCGCGGGCGTGGTGGGCGGTCGTGGAGGACGGCTCGGCGTCGACGGCCATCTGGGCGAGGTGGCCGGCGAGACGCAGCGAGTCGTCGTCACCCGCCGACGCCAGTGCGAGGGCGCGCTGGGCGACGGCGTCGACGCCGCCGGCGAGGGCGACCATCTCCGCCGCCAGGGCGGCGCGGGGCGCCGGCTTCAACGACGACGGGTCGCCGTCCCACCACCCACCGTAGAGGCGCCACACGTTGCGCACGACGAACTCGGGCTCGTCGTAGACCGGACGCAGGTACGGGCGCTCCAACAAGTGGGCGGGCGCGCGCACGGTGTGCACGATCTCGTCGAGCGACGCGCCCTCGTTCATCATCGCCAGCGTGTTGTCGTGCAGGTAGTCCAGCAATTCGGCCGACTCACTCAGCGCCTGGCGCACGCGGTCGGCGCCGATAATGGGCACGCCGTGGCCGGGCAGCAACACCTCGGCGTTTTTCGCCGCCATGGCGCGCAACGCGTGGGCCCAGTCCTTGGCGAAGCGCTGCACCTTCTGCGGGTTGCCGGCGTTGGGCGACGCCCAGATGAAGAAGTCGCCGCACGCCAGCACGCGCCGCGCCGGCACGAACACCCACGTGGCGTCGTCGGTCTCGCCGCGCCCGTGGTACAGCTCGAAGTCCTCGCCGCCGACGGAGACCACGAGCGAGTCGGAGTACACCTCGTCGGGGTAGCGGTAGTCGGTCGGCCAGCGAAAGCCCGGCGCCGAGAACTGCCGGGCGTTGATCACGCTGTTGTAACCGTTGGTCGCGATGTAGCGGTCGAAGCGCGCCGGCAGCAGTTCGTGGGCGACGACGCGCGGCGCCGGCGCACCCGCCGCCCGCGCTTCCTCCTCGTAGATGGGCACGCCGAAGCAGTGGTCGACGTGGCCGTGGGTGAACACCGCCGTGTGCAGCGGCGTCGTGTTCCACGTGCGCACGTCGTCGTGCACCGCGCGCGCCCGAAACGACGACCCGGTGTCGACGAGTACGAGACCGTCGCCGGTGGCGAAGGCGGCCACGTTGGCGAACGACGGCACGAACCCGGTCTGCGGTGCCACCTCTTCGAGGCCGCCGACGATCGAGAACGGGTGGTGATCCTTGATGTCGAGGCGACCGGTCCACAGTCCGTCGGCAAGATCCAGAACGTTCATGCGCGCTTACGCTCGCGCATATGACCATCCTGCGCACCCCCGACGAACGATTCGAGAACCTGCCGGGGTACGACTTCGCCCCGCACTACGTCGAGGTCGACGGTCTGCGCATTCACTACGTCGACGAGGGCGAAGGCCCGACCGTCCTGCTGATGCACGGTGAGCCCAGCTGGTCGTACCTGTACCGCCACATGATCCCCGTGCTGGTCGACGGCGGTTGCCGCGCCGTGGCGCCCGATCTCGTGGGCTTCGGCAAGTCGGACAAGCTGAGCGAGCGCAGCGATTACACCTACGCAAAGCACGTGGCGTGGATGTCGGCGTGGCTCGAAGCCGTCGACCTCAACGACGTCACCCTGGTGTGCCAGGACTGGGGCGCGCTCATCGGCCTGCGCCTCGCCGCGGCGTATCCCGACCGCTTCGCCCGCCTCGTCGTGGCGAACGGCGGCCTGCCCACCGGCGACCAGAAGGCCACCGAGGCGTTCTTCAACTGGCAGAAGTTCAGCCAGGAGACGCCGGTCTTCCCCGTCGGCGGGATCATCAACGGCGGTTGCACCACCGACCTGTCGCCCGATGTCATCGCGGCGTACGACGCGCCGTTCCCCGACGAGGAGTTCAAGGCCGGCGCCCGCCAGTTCCCGGCGCTCGTGCCCACGTCGCCCGACGACCCCGAAGCTCCCGCCAACCGCGAGGCCTGGAAGGTGCTCGAAGCCTTCACCAAGCCGGTGCTGACCGCGTTCTCCGACAGCGACCCGATCACCAAGGGCGGCTTCCGCGTCTTCCAAGAGCGCGTGCCCGGCGCCAAGGACCAGCCTCACACCACCATCGAGGGCGGCGGCCACTTCCTCCAGGAGGACAAGGGCCCCGAACTCGCCAACGTGGTGCTCGAGTTCATCCGCACCACCTCGTGAGCCCCCTCGACGACATCCTCTTCGGAGGACGCCTGGCGTGGGACATGGGGTTCTTCACGCCTGACGGGTTGAAGCTGCTGCCGGCTCTCGCGCTCGGCGTGCAGCGCTACGGCGTCGGTCCGGCCATGGGGTTCGAAGCGGTGGGCCACGCCTTCGGCGACACCGTCGGCCTCTACGACGACTTCGGCGCGCTCACCTTCGCCGAGCTGCGTGATCAATCCGACGCCCTCGCCGTCGCCCTCGGCGAGCGCGGCGTCGAGGCCGGCCAGACCGTCGCCGTCCTGGCGCGCAACCACCGCGGCCTCGTGCTGTCGACCGTCGCGCTGAGCAAGCTCGGCGCCGACATCGTGTTCTTCAACACCGGCTTCG
The DNA here is from genome assembly GCA_035546775.1 of Acidimicrobiales bacterium. Classification (NCBI taxonomy): domain Bacteria; kingdom Bacillati; phylum Actinomycetota; class Acidimicrobiia; order Acidimicrobiales; species Acidimicrobiales bacterium. The sequence continues at coordinate 14,428 of DASZWD010000019.1, read as the reverse complement.
CCGCGCCGCAGGTCAAGGACGTCGCGGCGCGCGAGGGCGTCGTGGCGTTCATCGCCGATCGCGAGTTCGACGAGCTCGTCAAGGACGTCGACGCCGCGCACTTCGCCGCCGACGACCTCGGCGACCTCATCGACGAAGGCCTCGGCCGTCACCCCCGCAAGCCGCCGCGGTCGTCGCGCACGGTGATCCTGACCTCGGGCACGACGGGCACGCCCAAGGGCGCCACCCGCGACACGACCGACGCCGCCGGCGCCGCCCTCGGTTTCGCGTCGCGCCTGCGGATGAAAATCCGCGACACGACGCTGATCGCCGCGCCGGCGTTCCACGCCTGGGGCGCGGCGCATCTGGCGACGACGATGCTGCTCGGCTCGACCGTCGTGTTGCAGCGCCGCTTCGACCCCGAAGCCGTGCTGCAAGCAATCGACATGCACCGCGTGCGCACGCTCGTGGTGGTGCCGGTGATGCTCCAGCGCCTCCTCGAACTGCCCGAAGACGTGCGGCGCAAGTACGACACGTCGTCGCTCGAGGTCGTGGCGTCGTCGGGCAGCGCGCTGCCGGGCCCGCTGGCGCAGCGGTGGATGGACGCGTTCGGCGAGAACCTCTACAACACCTACGGCTCGACCGAGGTGTCGATCGCGACGATCGCGGATCCGAAGCAGTTGCGTGCACACCCGGGTACCGCCGGCACGCCGCTGCGCGGCAGCAAAGTCGTGTTGCACGACGGGCGCATCTTCGTCGGCAACGCCGCGCTGTTCAGCGGCTACACCGGGGGCGGAACCAAAGAGATGATCGACGGGCTGATGGCGACGGGCGACGTCGGCCACTTCGACGACGAAGGCAACCTCTACGTCGACGGGCGCGACGACGACATGATCGTGTCGGGCGGTGAGAACGTGTTCCCCCAGGAGGTCGAGGACCTCCTCGCCGGTCATCCCGACGTGGTGGAGGTCGCCGTGGTCGGCGTGCCCGACGAGCAGTTCGGGCAACGCCTCGCGGCCTACGTCGTCACCCGCGACGAGGTGGGCGACGAGGAGCTCAAGGACTACGTGAAGGCGCACCTGGCGCGCCACAAGGTGCCCCGCGACGTGCGCTTCGTCGACGCGCTGCCGCGCAACGCCACGGGCAAGCTGCTGCGCCGCGAGCTACAACAGCGCCATGGAGACTCCGCTTAAGGGGAAGGTGGCGCTCGTCACCGGTGCGAGCCGCGGCATCGGTGAGTTCATCGCCAAGCGACTCGGCGCCGCCGGTGCCGCGGTCGCGGTCAGCGCCCGCACGCTCGAAGAAGGCGACCACCAGTTCGCCGGCAGCGTGACCACCACGGTCAAGGCGATCAACGACGGCGGCGGGATCGCCGCCGCGTTCCGCGCCGACCTCGGTGACCACGACGACCGCCACGCGCTCGTGCCCGCGGTCGTCAAGGAGTTCGGCCCGATCGACATCCTCGTCAACAACGCGGCGATCACCTACTTCGAGCCGATCGACAACTTCTCCGAGCGCCACTACGACCTCATGTTCGACGTGCAGGTCAAGGCGCCCTTCGAGCTGTGCCAAGCGGTGCTGCCGTCGATGCGCGAGCGCAAGCAGGGTTGGATCCTCAACATCTCCTCGGGAGCGGCGCGCCACCCCCAGGGTCCGCCCTACGGCATGGGCATGCGGGGCGGCGCCGTCTACGGCATGTGCAAGGCGGCGCTCGAGCGCTTCTCGACGGGCCTCGCCGCCGAGGCGTATCGCGACAACATCGCGGTCAACTGCCTGTCGCCCAGCGGCGTCATCGCCACGCCCGGCGTCGTGCACCACAAGCTCGACAAGTTGGTGGGCGAAGAGAACCTCGAGCCGATGGAGCGGATGGTCGACGCCGCCTACGCGATGGTGACGGGCGACCCGCAGGTCCTCACCGGCAAGGTCACCTACGCCCGCCCATTTCTCGAGGAAATCGCCGCGCAGTCCTAGGCGTCAGCAGCGCTATATCCGGCATTCGTGCGTGGGTTGCCGCTCGGGGCTTCGACGTGCAGTTAGGGACGTGAGAGCCTTCGGTGAAGTGCCTCCAGCGTCCCCAACTGCACGCGAAAGTCGAGAGCGCCTAAGTGCCGCGATGTGCGGTTGACGCGGACCACGAAAGCGTCCCCGCGGTGACGTCGCGACCCGAAAGCGGTTCCGCGGAACCGTCTCTCCAGAGAGCCTGGGCAGGTTCCTCGACAGTCGTGTTCACCCAGACGCGACACGACTCGCACGCGGCCCGTACGACGCCGCTCGCATGGCCCGGCAGCGCGAAGTCAACCCCGTGTGTGCTCTCGAGTCAGCGGTCCATCTGCTTGTCCACAAAGCACGCATGGCCGCGTACCCACGTCCAAAACCGTACGCATGCGCTCCGTGCAGAGCACGCATAAGTCAGCGATCTCGGGCGCCCTTGTCGTCGACTGTCCCGTGGGCACTCGACACATACATCAAAGGCCGACTGATGGCCACGTGGCACCGTCCGGTCGGCCGCATCACGAAGTCACAGGCGTACGGACTCATGCACTGGGTGGTCGCAGAGCGAACTCCGTCGTGTCCCCGGTGCCGCATCGAAACAGGAAGAGTCCACATTGTCGACAGATGCTGGGAAAACGGTCTAGCGGCGCCAGTCTTCGGGGAGGATGGTCGTGGGGCCGACGTGCTCGTCGAGCCACGCGGCCACGGGCGCGCCCCCGCGCAACGACGCCTTCACCTTGTCGTCGTCGACGACGCGGCCGACGTAGAGGCCGGCGTGGCGGAGCAAGTCGACGCGCGGGTGGTCCTTGGCGTAGCCCCGCGGCGCCACCTTGAGCGATTCACCGTGGACCTCGTAGCCCTTCTGGCGCGCCGCGGCGACGAGCTTCACCAACGCGGCGCCGGTGCCGTCGTTGGCGACGGCGGCGCGATAGCGCTCGATCTGGTCCTTGGCGAAGCGGTAGTAACCGGTTCCGGCGTAGAGCCCGTCGGCGGAGAAACTGACGTAGACCGACGCCCCGCCTTCGGTCTCGGCCGTCGCCGCGATGTTGGTCTTGTACGGCGTCTTGTCCTTCGAGAAGCGGATGTCGCGGTTGGGCCGGAAGATGTGGAAGGGGCCGTAGGTCTTGGCCAGTTCGTCGGTGAGCGCCACCATCGGGGCGCGCACGAACTCGTCGTACTCGGCCTTGTGCTCGGTCCAGAACGCCTTGGTGTTGTCGGCCGCGAGTTGCTCGAAGAAGCGCGTCGCCTTCGGGGAGAACATCATCAGTTCAATGATGGATCGCGGGGGACGTTCTTGAGGCGCGCGTACTTGGGCCCGCGTCGTTCGAGCACGCGCTCCCACAGCCCCTCGGGTTCGTCGCTCGTGAGGTCGAAGGGTCCGACGTCGGTGACGAGCCACGAGCCCCGCGCCAGTTCGAACTCGAGCTGGCGCGCCGACCAACCGGCGTAGCCGCGGTACACCCGCACGTGGTCGACGCCTTCGGGGGGCAGCGCCCGCGGGTCGATCGAACCCCAGTGGTCGAGCACCGGGGCGAAGCCGGGGCGCTCGTCGGCCGAGACTCCCCGCGCCAGGCAGATGATCCCGTCGGGTTCGACCGGTCCACCGCTGAAGATGACGGAGGGTTCGGCGGCCTCGGCCTTCAACTCGGGGAAGATCTCGGCGAGGTCGATCCCCGTCGGACGGTTGAGCACGACGCCGAGTGCGCCCTGGGGACCGTGGGCGAGCACGAGCACGACGGTGCGGTAGAACGCGTCCTCGCGCACGTTGGGCAGCGAAACCAGCAGCTTGCCCTTCAGCCACTCTTCGCTCACTGATCGCTCGGATCGCTCACTAGGGTCCGCCTCCATGAAATTCGGGATCATTTTCGCGAACGTCGGACCCTGGGGCCTACCCGATCATGCAGCAGCGATGGCGGCGGCGTGCGAAGAGTTCGGCATCGAGTCGGTGTGGACCGTCGAACACGTGGTGGTGCCGAAGGGTTACCAGTCGCCGTACCCCTACTCGCCGACGGGCCGCATGCCCGGACCCGAGGACAGCCCGATCCCGGATCCGCTGATCTGGCTGACGTACATGGCGGCGAACTCGACCAATCTGCGCCTGGCGACCGGCGTGTTGATCCTGCCGCAGCGCAACCCGCTGGTGCTGGCCAAGGAGCTGGCGACGCTCGACCAGCTGTCGAAGGGCCGCCTCACCCTCGGCGTCGGCGTGGGCTGGCTGGCCGAGGAGTTCTCGGCGCTCGGCATCCCCTTCGCCGAGCGGGCCAAGCGCACTGACGATGCGATCGGGGCGCTACGCGCCGCCTGGACCCAGAACCCGGCCACGCACCACGGCGAGTTCTTCGACTTCACCGACGTGCACGTGCTGCCCGCGCCCGTGCAGGCCGGTGGGGTGCCGATCGTGGTCGGGGGCCACACCCCGGCGGCGGCCCGGCGCGCCGGGCGTCTCGGCGACGGCTTCTTCCCGGCGCAGAGCACGATCGACGACCTCCCGCCGCTGCTCGACATCATGCGTACGGCGGCCAAAGACGCCGGCCGCGACGCCGACGCCATCGAGATAACCGCTGGTGGCGGCCTCGATCTCGACACGGTGAAGCGCTTCGCCGACCTCGGTGTCGCGCGCCTCGTGATCCCGCCGCTCGCCTTCGACGTCGAGGGCCTGCGCGCCGCGCTCGGAACCTTCCAGGAGAAGGTGATCAGCAAGCTCTGATCCCCGTGCGCTATTAATGGGGCCAGTAGCCGTGCTCGTGCTAGGGGCGAGTGCGCATCTGGGGGGAAAACCGAATGTCACAGACACCCGGCGCGCTGGGGCGCCGCTATCTGCCGTTCCTGATCTTGGCGGCAGTGCAGGTTCTGATCATCGCCATTGCGCCGTCGAAGACGCCCGTCGCCGTTACCGCGACGGGCGCCACCGGTAGCAACGGGCAAACGCTCGTCGCCGGCCAAGTCCTCGACCAGAACGGGCAACCGCTCGACGGCGTCACGCAGCAGGCCGACGGCACCTTCGTCGACGCCAGCGGCAACGTCGTCACGAGCGTGACCGCCGGCGCGAGCGGCGCCGCCAAGGCCGCCAACGCCGACATGAGCAAGTGCGACAAGACCGGCCATCAGATCGGCCCGCCGGGCTACAAGCTCATGCCCCCGTGCGTGCCGGTGTGGCACGGCGGCGACAACGGGGGAGCCACGATGACCGGCGTCACCAAGGACGCCATCAACTTCGTCGTCTACGTGGCGCAGGGCAACGCCGAGGTCAACGCCATCCTCGCCACCCAGGGACTTGCGGCGTCGGCGGAGCAGTCCTGCGAGGCAAGAGCGGCGTTCTACAAGGAGATCAACAAGGGCTACTTCGAGACCTACGGGCGCAAGTTCGTCGCGATGGACGGCCCAGGCGCCAACAAGGGGTCGACCCAGCAGAGCCCGTGCAACTTCCCGTACTTCCAGGGCCAGTGCGCGCTGACGCCGCCCGACCCGCCGTGCGGACTCGCCGAGGCCAAGGTCATCGCGTCGATGCACCCGGCGTTCGTGATCGGCACCTACGGCGACTCGATGTCGGAGTACCTCGCCAGCCAGCACATCATCGTGCTCGGCGGCGGGAGCGCTCCGGGCGAGTACTACCAGGAGCGCACGCCGTACTACTACGGCATCTTGATGGACGGCTACCGCCAAGCCGACCTCGACGCCGAGTACTGGTGCAAGCGCATGAACGCCAAGCCGGCGGTGCAGGCGGGCGCCGACGTGAAGACGACGCGTAACTGGGGCAAGGCGCCGGGCGAGACGCCGGTGCGCAAGCTGGCGGCGATCTTCCCCGAGACCAACGGCGACGAGTCGTCGTTCCTGTCGGTCAAACGTTTCAAGGAGAACGTGACCGGCAAGATGTGCAACTCGCCCGGCGGCGTGTTGATGATCCCGTACCAGTCCGACATCACGACCGCGCAGTAGCAATCGGCCAACGTCGTGCAGCAGCTGATCGACAACCACATCACGACCGTCGCCTGCTTCTGCGACCCCATCGCCCCGGTGTTCCTCACCCAGACGATGAAGAACCAGCGTTACTTCCCGGAGAACTGGGTGGTCGGCGTGGGCCTCATGGACTACGACGTGCTCGGTCGGCTGTACGACCCGACCGAGTGGGCGCACGCCTTCGGCGCGTCGGACCTCGGTACCGGCCAGAACTTTGCCCAGACCGACGCGGCGCGCTGGTGGACCGACGCCGGCAACTCCGGCCAGCCGGACGGAACGGAGAACGCCGTCCTGCCGGGCTTCTCGCTCATGGCGACGGCGTTCCACGTCGCCGGCTCGCACCCGACCCCCGACTCGATTCACCGCGGACTCGTCGCGCTCGATCCCGTCGGCTCGTGGCAGCAGCTCCACGACCAGCACAGCATCAAGGTCGGCTTCAAGTCGCCGAGTGAGTGGACGGCGACGGAGGACATGCGCGAGGTGTACTGGAACGCCACGCGCACGTCGGAGATCGACGGCAAGCCCGGCTCGTACTGCCCGGTCGACGGCGGCCACCGCTACGACCTCGGCGAGTGGCTCAAGGGTGATCCCGACGTCTTCGATCAGGCCAAGAATGGCTGTTAGCGCCCGGTTGCGCGGACCCCTCCGCGTCGTCGGCTCCCTCGGCGGCCTGTTCGTCGTCCTGCAGATCCTCCTGCGCAACAACGAGCCCGGACTCGGCATCTACGTCTACGGCGTGGTGATCGGGCTGCTCTACAGCCTGCTGGCTATCGGGCTCATCCTCATATACCGCGCCACGCGCATCATCAACTTCGCCCAGGCCGAGATCGGCGCGGCGACCGGCGTCATGGCGGTCGTGTTGATCAAGGTGCACCACGTTCCCTACGTGCTGGCGTTCCTCGTCGCCATCGTGTCGGGGATGGTGTCGGGCATGGTCGTCGAGTTCCTCGTGATCCGGCGTTTTCAGAAGGCGTCGCGTCTCGTCTTGTCGGTGGCGACCATCGGCGTCGGTCTGGTGTTCGCCGGGTTGCAGCTGCTCGTCCCGCTGTGGTTCGGCGCCAGCAAGCAGATCGACCCAGCCCCGCCGCGCACGCCGTTTTCGAGCTTGACGTTCCGCATCGGCAACTTCCACATGGACGCCAACTCGCTCGTCGTCCTGTTCTGGGCCGCGGTGGTCGTCATCGGTTTGTCGGTGTTCTTCCGGGCCACCGACATCGGCCTCGCCGTGCGCGGCACCGCCGAGAACTCCGATCGCGCCGCACTGCTGGGCATCCCGATCAAGCGCGTCTCGACGGTCGTGTGGGCGCTCGCCGCCGCGCTCTCGTCGCTGAGCGTGTTCCTGCGCGTGCCGGTGGTCGGGTTGCCGATTGGCGTGTTCGTCGGCCCGACGTTCCTGCTCTTCGGTCTCGCCGCCGCGGTTATCGCCCGCATGGAGAGCTTCGGCACCGCCGTGGCCGCGGGCGTCGGCCTCGGCGTGCTCGAGCAGACGCTCTACTACTTCTCCCGCGACCCGAACGTCGCCGGCGCGCTCATCCTGCCGATCGTGCTCGGGGCGATGCTGCTCCAGCGCGACAAGTTGTCACGCGGTCAGGACAGCGGTGTGTCGACGTGGTCGCTGGCCAAGGAGTTCCGCCCGATCCCACCCGAGCTACGCAACGTGCCGCTCGTGGTGTGGACGCGTTTCGCGCTCGGCGCGGCCGCCTTGGCCCTGTTGCTGTTCGGCTATGGCGGCCTGCCGTTCAAGCAGCAGATCCTGGCGTCGGTCGTCGTGATCTACGCCATCGTCGCGGTGTCGCTCGTCGTCCTTATCGGATGGGCGGGACAGATCAGCCTCGGGCAGTGGGGCATCGCCGGCATCGGAGCGATGGTCGCCGGCAACCTGGCGGCGCGCCACAACGCCGACTTCTTCGCCACGTTGATCATCGCCGGCGTGGCCGGCGCCGTCATCGCCGTCGTGATCGGTTTGCCGGCGCTGCGCATCACCGGCCTCTACCTCGCCGTGACGACCCTGGCGTTCGGCATCACCGTGCAGAACTACCTGCTCTCTCCCGTGTACTTCCGCGGCGTGCTGCCGCCCCACGGCAGCGGCGTGACGCGCCCGATGCTCTACGGCCGCTTCGACATCGCCAATGACCGCACCTTCTATTACGTGTGCCTCATCATGCTGGGTCTCTGTCTGCTGTCGGCGCGCGCGCTGCGGCGCAGCGCCGCGGGCCGCACGATCATCGCCGTGCGCGACAACCCCAAGGGCGCGCAGAGCTACTCCGTCAACACCTCGCGGGTGAAGCTGTGGGCCTTCGCCATCTCCGGCTTCTGGGCAGCACTCGCTGGTGCGCTCTTCGCCTACCAGCAGGGATCGGTCAACGCCGCCGCCTTCTCGCCCGAGCTGAGTCTGACGCTGCTCATCGTCGTAGTCATCGGTGGCGTCACGTCGCTGCCGGGCGCGCTGCTGGGCACGCTGTACATCGGCGTGCTCAAGTACGGCGACATCAGCCCGAGCGGTGAGCTGTTGGCGACGGGCTTTGGCGCGTTGTTGCTGCTGCTCGTGTTCAAGGCCGGTCTGGCGCAGCTGTTCTACGGGGTGCGGGACTCGTTCCTGCGCTGGGTCGCCGAGCGCAAGGGCATCGTCGTGCCGAGCCTGCTGGCCGACGTGCGCACCGAAGACGAGGCCCAAGCCGCCGACGCCGACGTCCTGAGCGCGGCGGCGCACACCGCCGACGAGCATCCCGAACCCGTACCCGTCCTCGAGGTCGACGAGGTGACGGTATGAACCCGTTCCGGAAGCTCAAGGAGACGCTCGACCGTGACACCGGCAAGGTTGCGGCGACCGCGCTCGTCGTCCTGACGCTGCTGTATTTCTTCGACGAGTTCGACACCGCGGCATTCGGCACCCTGGCGCCCGACATTCGCCACGCGTTCCACTTGTCGCTGCACGACTTCACGAGCATCGTCATCCTCAACGCGTCGCTGTTGTTGCTGTTGGCGATTCCGGTGAGCCAGCTCGGCGACCGCGTCAAGCGCGTGCCGCTCGTGGTGATCTCGGGAATCCTCGCGGGTCTTTTCTCCTTCGGGACGGGCATCGTGGTGTCGCTCGGGCTGCTCGTCACGATGCGCTTCGGCAACGGCCTCGGCTTGTTGGCCAACGGCCCGATCCACAATTCGTTGCTCTCGGACTACTACGAGCCCGAGAACCGCGCGCTGGTGTTCGCCGACCACGCCAACGGCGTCAACATCGGCGCCATCATCGGCCCGGCGTTCGCCGGAGTCTTGGGTGCGCTCTTCGGGTGGCGTTCTGCCTTCCTCGTCTTGATCGTGCCGATCCTCGTCACGACCTACTTCGTGGCGCGGCTCAAGGAGCCGGTGCGGGGCGGTACGGACGATCCGGACTCGGCCGTCGAGGCCAACGAAGAGAAAATGAAGTTTCGTGAGGCGGCGCGCACGCTGTGGGGCGTCAAGACGCTCAAGCGCCAGTTCATCGCCGCCGTCTTCCTCGGTGCTGGACTCATCCCGCTTGGCAGCTACCTACCCAACTACCTCCACGACGTGTACCACCTCGGCGATTTCCCCCGGGGTGTGATCGGCGCCATCAACGCCGCGTTCACGCTCTGGGGGGTGCGCAAGGGCGGCAAGTGGACTGCAGGGTGGTTCGCCAAGGACATGGGGGAGCCACTTCGCCGGGCTGGGTACGCGCTCGTCCTCACCGGCGTCGGCCTCGCGTGCGTTGCCGCCGCGCCGTGGCTTCCGTTGGCGCTGGCGTTCGGTTTCGCGACGAGCTTCGCGATCGGCACGTACACGGCGCCGCAGTTGGCGACCCAGGCGATGGTCAGCCCCGCCCGCGCCCGCACGCTGTCGTTCGGATTCGCCTCGCTGTTCCTCGTCTTCGGTGTCGCGTTCTTGTTCAACGGTCTCCCGGTAGCCCACGTGGCCGACGACCACGGGCTGCGTTGGGGTGTCTTCGTCCTGGTCCCGTACTGGGTCATCGGCGGCCTGGTGCTGGCCTCGGCGGGCCGCTTCGTAGCCGACGATGCGGCGCGGGCGCTGCGCAGTCTCAACGCCATGGTGAACCTGCGTCGTCAGCGGCTCAACGCCGGTGAGCGCTCCCTTCTGCTGTGTGCGGGCGTCGACGTTGCGTATGACGCGGTGCAGGTGCTCTTCGGGGTCGACTTCGAAGTGAAGGAAGGCGAAGCGGTTGCGCTGCTCGGCACCAACGGCGCCGGCAAGTCCACGTTGCTCAAGGCGATCTCGGGCCTCCAGCCTGTCGCCGGGGGCGCCGTGTTCTTCGACGGCACCGACATCACCCAGCTCGACGCTCGCGGCGCCGCCAAGCTCGGCATCGTGCAGATGCCCGGCGGGCGCAGCATCTTCCCGACGCTGACGGTCAACGAGTCGCTGCGCCTGGCCGGCTGGATGTACAAGCGCCGCGACCCGAAGTTCGTCGCCGACGCCACCGAGAAGGTGCTCGAGTACTTCCCGGTGCTGCGCCAGCGCGGCGATCAGCTGGCGGGCAACCTGTCGGGCGGCGAGCAGCAGATGCTCGGCCTCGGCATGGCGTTCATCGCCAAGCCGCGCCTGCTGATGATCGACGAGCTGTCGCTCGGTCTGGCGCCGGCGATCGTGAGCCAGCTGATCGAGATCGTGCAGCAGATGCACCGCGAAGGCACCACGATCATCCTCGTCGAGCAGTCCGTGAACGTGGCGCTCACCGTCGCCGACCGCGCGGTGTTCATGGAGAAGGGCGAGGTGCGCTTCACCGGGCCGACGGCCGAGCTGCTCGACCGCGGTGACATCTTGCGTTCGGTGTTCCTGGAGGGTGCACACGCGCACACCAATGGCAACACGCACACCAACGGCAACGGCAAGGAGAAGCCGGCGGCGGCCGCCCGGCGCGTGCTCGACCTGCGTGACGCGCCCGTGGCCCTCGAACTGGTCGAAGTGTCGAAGTCCTTCGGCGGCATTCGCGCGGTGGATCGCGTCTCGTTCCAGCTGCGCGAGAACGAGATCCTCGGGGTCATCGGACCCAACGGCGCCGGCAAGACGACGGTCTTCGACCTCATCTCCGGCTTTCTCATTCCCGATACCGGCGTGATCCGCATGGGCAGCAACGAAATCGGTTCGTGGTCGCCTGACCGCCGCGCCCGCGTCGGCCTCGGTCGCAGCTTCCAGGACGCGCGACTGTTCCCGTCGCTGACCGTCGCCGAGTGCATCGCGGTCGCCTTGGAGCGCCATCTCGAGTTCCGTGATCCGCTGGCGTGCGCGCTCGGACTGCCGTCGGTCGCCGAGGCCGAAGTCGACGTCGCCTGGGAGGTGCACGAGCTGATCGAATTGCTCGGCCTCGGCGCGTTCCGCAACAAGTTCGTCAGCGAGCTGTCGACCGGCAGCCGCCGCGTCGTCGACTTGGCGATGACGATGGCGCACCGCCCGTCGATCCTCATCCTCGACGAGCCGAGCTCGGGCATCGCCCAGCGCGAGACGGAGGCGCTCGGTCCGTTGCTGCAGCGCATCCAGCGCGAAGCCGGCTGCGCCATGCTCGTCATCGAACACGACATGCCGCTGGTCACCTCGATCTCCGACACGATGCTCGCGCTCGAGCTCGGCGCGGTGGTCACGACCGGCCTCCCGAACGACGTCGTCAACCATCCGGCGGTCGTTGCCTCGTACCTCGGCACCGACGACACGACGATCGCCCGCTCGGGCGCGCTGTCGACCAAGGCCAAGCCGCGGCGGCGGACGAAGGCGTCGGCCAACTGATGCTCAAGGGACTCACCGTTGCGCTCGGCGCCGCCGTTCTGGCGTTGTTCCCCAACGCGTGGCGGCCCCAGCCCACGGCGCGGCCCGACTCCGTCAGCCGCGTCGAGAGCGGGGTGTGGTGGATCGGCCAGCCGCGGGTCGCGCCGCCGTTGCCGCCGCCGGCGCAGGTGCCCGCCGGCGGGCTGTGGGTGTCGTCGACGACCGCCGGCACGGTGGCGCTCTCCGCGCTGCGGTTCACGGTCGGCGACTCCGACCGCCAGCCGATCGTGACGATCCCGGTGCAGACCTCGACGACGCCGCCCGCGGCGCTACCGGTGAGCCTGGGCCTGACGGTGGTGGCGTGTCAGGCAACGGGCGACTGGGCGCCGCCGGGCCAGGGGACGTTCGGGGCGCTGGCAAACGCGCCGAAGTACGACTGCAACAAGGGCCAAGTACTCGGGCAGATGGCTCTCGACGGCAAGTCGATGGTCTTCGAGTTCTCACAGTTCGTGAGCGACACCAACCGCACGATCTCGGTCGTGCTGATTCCGGCAAACGTGACGGCGCCGATCCCGGCCTCGCCCGTCGCGCTGCCGCTCCCGGTGCCGGCGGTCGTCGTGCCGCCGACCTTCGACGTCACGTTCAAGCCGGTGACACCCGACGCCGTGGAGGTCTTGACGTCACCGCTCCAGGACGTGCTGGGCGACGAGGGGCTGAGCGTCGAGACGCAGACGGGCGACGCCGCGCTCGTCGGCGGTGCCGCTTCGGTGGCCGGTGTGACGCGGTCGCGGACCGCAACGAAGCCGGCGACGAGGCCGAGCAGCATCGCGGCCGTGCCCCGCCAGCTGGCGCAGGCGGCGACGACCGTCGCCCACAAGGGCGACTCGCCGCGGACGCGCACCATCGCGGCGATCATCTTCCTCGACCTGTGCCTCTACGGCTGGTGGGCGTTGAATCGCGACCCGCTGCCGGGCACGCCGCAGGCGGGCCGCCCGTACCGGAGCCTCTACGACGGCTCGGCGGCGCCGGTCGGAACGACCCGCCGCCCGCTCACGAACCGGGAAGGCAAACCGCCGCCGCTGCGCTGAAAATTTCTCCGAAAAAATGCAAGAACGGGTGGCGCCGTAGGTCTTGACCTTCGAAGCCGGCACGGAGCCGGCAGAGAAGGGGAGATCCCAATGCGTGCTCGTTCGTTTTTCGTCACCAGCTTCGCCATTGCGGCGTTCATCGGTTCGGCCGGCGTCGCTCAAGCCCACCCGAGCGGCCCCGGCAACATCGAGAGCAAGCCCACCGCCACCACGGTCCCGCCCAAGGGTCCGGGCAACATCGCCCCCAAGCCCACGACGCCGACTACCACGCCGCCGGCGCCGAAGGGCCCGGGCGACCTCGCCAACACGCCCAGCAACCCCGTCGTCGATCCGCAGCCCCAGCCCCAGCCCAAGCCGGCGGACAACGGGTCGGTCGTCCCGGCGGATCACACCGGTGACAACGTGGTCGTCGGCGCCCCGCAGGTGACGACGGAGCCGCAGGCTCCGGTGGCCGCCGACGCCTCGGCGACGCCGGTGCCCGACGCGTCGGAGTCGCACGTGCCGACGATCGCCGTCGTCCTCGTGGCCGGTGTGGTCGGCGCCCTGATGGCGCTGCTCTTCGCCCGCCTGCGCCGCGACGACGACCATGCCGACCGCGTTTGACCATCCGTGTTTACCGTGATGGCGTGCCTACTGACGCCGAACTCGCGATCGCCGCTGCCAGCGGCGATCGCGACGCGTTTGCCGATATTTACGACCGCTACGCCAACGCCCTGTACGAGCTGTGCCGGGCGGTGCTGGGCGACGCCCACGAAGCCTCCGACGCGCTGCACGACACCTTCGTCATCGCCGCCACTCGGCTCGGCGGCTTGCGTGATCCGTCCCGGCTCAAGCCGTGGCTGTGCGCCATCGCCCGGCACGAGTCGATGCGCCGGTCGAGCCGGCGAGCGCGCAACCGTCCCGTCACCGCCGAGGTGCTCGACGTGCCCGTAGCCGACGATGCGGCGCGCGGTCTGATGGCCGACGACGCGGCCACGCTGGTGTGGGAAGCCGCCGACGCACTCACCGACCGTGAGCGTGCCGTGCTCGTGCTCAACGTGCGCCAGGGTCTCGACGGCGCGGAGCTCGCCGCCGCGGCCGGGCTGCCCGGCCCCACCGTGTCGGTGGTGTTGAGCCGCGCCAAGACGCAGCTGGCGGTCGCGGTGCGCTGCACGCTGCTGATCCGGCACGGCCGCGACGCCTGCGCGGAGCTCGCCCAGATCGTGCCGCGCAAACACATGGCGCTCGACGGGCTGATCCGCAAGCGCGTCGCCCGGCACGCGCCGGACTGCGCCATCTGCGGGCCGACGTGGAACAGTTCGCCCGAGGCACTCGGCGTCCTCGCGGCGGCCCCGCTGGTCGGCGCGCCCGTCGCCCTGCGCCACACGGTCCTCAACGATCCGCGCCTGATCTCGTTCTCGACGCCGCTCGGCGGCGGTGGGTGGCAACGCGACGGGTTCCCACCGCCCGAGCCCGTGGAGTCGCGCCGGCGCATCGTCGTCGGGCTCGCCGCGGCGATGGTGGCGGTGCTCGTCGCCGTCGGCATGGTGCTGATCGCCCGCGGCGATGACGACAAGACCGTGTCCGCCGGTGCGCCGCGCTCGCACCGGACGACGACGTCCGACGTCGAGGACTTCGCCCCCTGGCCCACCGACCCGCCCCACGAGTCGACCACCACGACCATCCGCAAGACAACGACGACGACC
>DASZWD010000018.1 GCA_035546775.1 Acidimicrobiales bacterium | reverse complement strand
CTCCGTCGCGCCGTAACCCCGTCCAAACTTGTGTTCGCGTTAGGTCCCGGTGAAGTTCGGGGTGCGCTTCTCGGCGAAGGCGGTGGGGCCTTCCTTGGCGTCGTTGGTGGCGAAGACGGGCCAGCCGAGTTCCAGTTCGCGCGCGAGGCCTTCGGCTTCGGTCATGCCTTCGGTCTCGCGTAGGGAGCGCAGGACGGCCTGCACCGCCAGCGGGCCGTTGGCGGCGATCATCTCGGCGACTTCACGGGCGCGGTCAAGCGCCTGGCCGTCGGCCACGACCTCGCCGATGAGGCCGATCGCCTTTGCTTCGGGCGCCGGAACGTGGCGGCCGGTCAGGAGGATCTCGGCGGCGACCGTGTAGGGGATCTGGCGGCGCAGGCGAATGGTGGAGCCGCCGAGGGGGAACAGGCCGCGGCGCACTTCGGTCACGCCGAAGACCGCCGACTCCCCCGCAATGCGGATGTCGGTGGCCTGCAGGATCTCGGTTCCGCCGGCTACCGCGTAGCCCTCGACCGCGGCGATGATCGGCTTCATCGGGCGGAAGTGACGCAGCAGCGCCTTCCAGTGGAGGTCGGAGTCGGCCGCCATGCGCTCGCGCCATTCGTTGGTGTCGTTGTTGCCGTAGCCGCCGGCCATCTCCTTGAGGTCGGCGCCGCTGCAGAAGTCGCCGCCGGCGCCGGTAAGGATGGCGACGCGCACGTCGGGGTCCTCGTCGATCATCTTCCACGCGTCGTAGGCCCGCACGAGCATCTCGGTGCTGAAGGCGTTCTTGCGCTCCGGCCGGTTCATCGTGACGGTGACCACGTGGCCGTCGCGCTCGACGAGGAGATGCGGTTCGCTCATGGGGCTACGCTAAGCCAAAACTAGAATCTGTTCTAGTTGTGGTTCACGAGAGGACCCGACCGGGATGCAGCTGAGCGACATCAACCTCATCGATCCGGACACCTTCGTCCGCGGCGTACCGGACGAGCAGTTCACGTTCCTGCGCCGCGAGGCCCCGGTGTTCTGGCACGACGACCCCTACGGCGGGTTCTGGGCGCTGACCAAGCACGCCGACGTGGTGATGGCCAACCGCGACTCGAAGCTGTTCTCGTCGTTCGCCCGCAGCCCGCTGTACAACGTCGAGGACCCGGAGTCGATCGAGCAGCTGCGCCTGATGATGCTGAGCCTGGATCCGCCGGACCACACCAAGCTGCGGCTCATCGTCAACCGGGCCTTCACGCCCAAGCGCATCAAGGCGTTGCAGCAGTCGCTCGTGGACCGCTCACGCGACATCGTCGACAACATCGCCGAGAAGGGCGAGTGCGACTTCGTGACCGAGGTGGCGTGCGAGTTGCCGCTGCAGGCCATCGCCGATCTCATCGGCATCCCGCAGGAGGACCGGCACAAGGTCTTCGACTGGAGCAACCGGCTCGTCGGCGCCGACGACCCCGAGTTCGGGCTCACCCCCCAGGACTCGGCGAACGCCGCGATCGAGTTGTTCATGTACGCCCAGGAGTTGGCCAGCGATCGCCGGCAGCACCCGCGCGACGACATCGTCACCAACCTGATCAGCGCGCAGGTCGACGGCGAAGGCCTGACCGACATGGAGTTCAACTCCTTCTTCATGCTGCTCGCCGTCGCCGGCAACGAGACGACGCGCAACGCCATCGCCCATTCGATGCTGGCGCTGATGCAACACCCCGACCAGCGCCAGCTCCTCCTCGACGACCCGTCGCGCCTCGACACCGCCATCGAAGAGTTCCTGCGCTGGGCCACGCCCGTCATGCAGTTCAAGCGCACCGCGACCGAAGACGTCGTGCTGCGCGACCAGAAGATCGCCGCGGGCGACCGCGTGCTCATGTACTACTCGTCGGCCAACCGGGACGAGGAGGTCTTCGCCGACCCCTTCACCTTCGACATCGCCCGCGACCCGAACCTGCACACGCTGCACGCGGCCTTCGGCGGTGGCGGCCACCACTTCTGCCTCGGCGCCAACCTGGCGCGCGCCGAGATGAAGACGATCTTCGCCGAACTGCTGGCGCGCATCCCGGACATGGAACTCGCCGGCGAGCCGTCGCGGCTGCGTTCCAACTTCATCAACGGTCTCAAGCACCTGCCCGTCGAGTTCACGCCGGTGAAGCGCAGCGATGCCTGAGGCCTACATCGTCGACGCCGTCCGCACGCCCGTCGGCAAGCGCGGCGGCGGCCTGTCGCAGGTGCACCCGGCCGACCTCGGCGCCGTCGTGCTCAACGAATTGGTCGACCGCACCGGCATCGACCCGGCGGCGGTGGACGACGTGATGTTCGGCTGCGTCGACACGCTCGGGCCCCAGGCGGGCGACATCGCCCGCACGTGCTGGCTCGCCGCGGGACTCCCCGAGTCGGTGCCGGGCGTCACCATCGACCGCCAGTGCGGCTCGTCGCAGCAGGCGGTGCACTTCGCCGCGCAGGCCGTCATGAGCGGGACGGCGGATTTGGTCGTCGCCGGTGGCGTGCAGTCCATGTCGCTCATCCCGATCAGCTCCGCGATGACCATGGCCGAGCCCCTCGGCTTCACCGATCCCTTCAGCGGTTCCGAGGGCTGGGTGAAGCGCTACGGCGCCGGCGAGGTGTCGCAGTTCACCGGCGCCGAGATGATTGCGTCGCAGTGGGACATCTCACGCGAGGACATGGAGCGCTTCGCGCTGGCGTCGCACACGCGGGCCAAACAGGCGATCACCGAAGGCCGCTTCGAGTCACAGATCGTCGCCGTCGGTGACTGCGGTGTCGACGAAGGACCGCGCGAGACCTCGCTCGAGAAGATGGCGTCGCTGCCGACGCTGGTCGAAGGCGGCCGGTTGACCGCCGCGGTGTCGTCGCAGCTGTCCGACGCGTCCGCCGCCATGCTGATCGCCTCCGAGGAGGCGGTGCGGGTGCACGGCCTGACGCCGCGGGCGCGCGTCCACCACATCTCGGTGCGCGGTGAAGACCCGATCCGCATGCTGAGCGCGCCCATCCCGGCGACGGCGCACGCCTTCAAGAAGACCGGCCTGACGATCGACGACATCGACCTCGTCGAGATCAACGAGGCGTTCGCCTCGGTCGTGCTGGCGTGGCAGAAGGAGACGGGCGCCGATCCCGACCGTGTGAACGTCAACGGCGGCGCCATCGCCCTCGGCCACCCCCTCGGCGCCACCGGCGTGCGCCTGATGACGACGCTGCTGTGCGAACTCGAACGCATTAATGGGGTGTACGGCCTCCAAACCATGTGCGAAGGCGGCGGCCAAGCCAACGTGACCATCATCGAGCGCCTCTAAGCCAGCGTCGTCAAGAGCGCGTCGAGCGTCAGCTCTTTGGGCATAGCTGGTCGCTGAGCGACCGCCACAGCCCAACGAGCTGACGCCACACCGCCGGCCGCGCGAGAGGCGCTGGCGGCTACGCCTGTGGCGCCAGCCGCGACAAGACGGCGTCGGCTTCGGCCATCACGCGGGTGACGACTTCGGCGCATGACGGGAGGTCGTCGATCACGCCGACGACCTGACCGCTCGCCATCACGCCGAGGTCGGGGCGGCCGTCGACCATCGCTTCTTTGAGCAGCATCGGAGTGTTCGCCTGCATGACGACCTGGCTCCACGACAGGTCCTGGTTGCGCTTGTTCGCCAACCCCTCGCGCACGATGTCGGTCCAGCGCTCGCCGCTCAGCTTCTTGAACGCGAACGCGTTGCGGATGGCGCGCGGCAGCGACGTCAGCGCGTTCGTCTGGTCGAGTTCCTCGGTGAACTCGGTGCGCAGCACGCGGTGCGGCACGCCGTCGACCTGCGTGGTGACGAGCGTGTCGGTGACGCCCTTGGACAGGTACACCTGCTTCACCGCGTCGGGCACGGTGGAGTCCGACGTCAGCAGGAAGCGCGTGCCCATGGCGATGCCCGACGCGCCATACGCCAGCGCGGCAACGAGGCCGCGCCCGTCGAAGAACCCACCGGCGGCGATGACGGGAATGTCGACGGTGTCCACCACTTGGGGCAGCAACAGCGTCGTCGGCACGGACCCGGTGTGGCCGCCGCCCTCGCCGCCCTGCACGATCACGGCGTCGACGCCCCACTGCGCCACCTTCTCCGCGTGACGCTTGGCGCCGATCGACGGGATGACGGCGACGCCGCCGTCCTTGGCCCGCTTGATCAACGCCTCGCTCGGCGCCTGGGCGAACGACGCGACACGCACCTCGGCTTTGATCATGAGGTCAATACGGTCGGCGGCGTCGGCTTGGTCGGCGCGCAGGTTGACGCCGAAGGGCTTATCGGTGCGCTCCTTCACCTCGTCGATGGCCCGGCGCAGTTCGTCGAACGACATCGTCGCGGAGGCCAGGATGCCGAACGCGCCCGCGGCGCTCGTGGCGGTGGTGAGACGGGCGCCGGCGACATAGCCCATGCCCGTCTGCACGATCGGATACTGCACGCCGAGCAGGTCGCACAGGCGCGTGTGCAGTGCGGGGTGCATGACCTACGACGGGACTTCGGTTTCGCGCCGGCCCTCGGGGTCGATGACGGTGTAGAGCAGCCGTAGTTCGTCGTCGGTTGGAAGGCGCGACTCTTCGGGGTTGTCGATCACCAACTCGAACCCGGTGGCGGCGACGACGTCGTCGACCGTCACTCCCGGATGGACCGAGCGCAGGCGCATGCGGTGGTCGGGCGTCTCGAAGTCGAGCACGCACAGGTTGGTGACGACGCGGCGGATCTCGTGGAACCGCGCGCTGTCGCCCGGCAACTGCGCGGCGCGGTCATAACCGATGCCACACACGGTGTCGACGTGCGGGCAGATCACCTGCGGGCTGTGATTCGGCACCCAGTACGACGTGGTGTCGTTGATGGTGTTGCCGGGGGCGCCGCGGTAGCCGAGCAACTGCGTGCGCGGCCGCGCGTAGTCGCCGATCGCGGCGATGTTCTGGTTGCCGTACTGGTCGACCTGGGTGGCGCCCATCATCACGTGGCGCCGCCCCGACCACACCCAGTCGAACATCGACCGGTACGGGTTCCAGTACTCGTAGATCTTCTCGTCGTCGCGCAGTTCATACGCGCTGTCGTTGGCGATCAGCGCCGCCTCGCCGTCGGTCATGCACAGATCGGGCTCGAAGGCGGCGCGCGCCAGCCGGCCGCCGATCATCGGGATCGTGCCGATCGGGTTGGCGAGGATCTCGCCGTCGCCCCGGAAGCACTCGGCGACGGCGACGGCGCACACGTCGGCGCGGGTGGCGGTGGTCGTCGTCATGCGCTCGCCCGCAACTTGGCTTGGTAGTCGGCTTCGGACAGGTCGAGCCAGTCCGCCTTGAACGCCGCCCACGCGTCGGGCGACTTGGCCGAGGCGGCGTACGCCTTCTGGAACGCTTCGTCGCGGCCGTAGTCGGGATCGCAGGACGTGAAGTGCGCGCCGTTGGGCGCTTCGACCACACCGTCGATCGACATGCGGCTGATGCGGCGCGTGTGGTGCGTGCCTTCCTTGGCCATGGCGTCGGTCTCCACGATGCGCTCGACGCTCATGAACCGGCGGCCGGTCGGCGCCGCCTGCACCATGAGGTCGTCGAAGTACAGGTCGGGGCCGAGGAACTGGCCATTGCCGCGGGCGTCGCCGCGGTTCTGGTGGATCAGCGCGGCGTCGAGGTGCAAGGCCGGCATGGCGACGAGTTGCTCGCCCTCGTACTCGATCGTCTTCAGGTTCGGGTTGTCGCGGAAGAGATCGCTGCCGAGGCCAACGCGGCTCGGCAGGAACGGGACGCGCCACGCCGCGGCCTGGAGTCCGAGGAGGAACAGGCCCTCGTCGAGCGACTCGGTCTCGATCGTGCCGTTCTGGCGCGCCGCGCGGAAGTGCGGCTCGAGCGGGATCGAGTCGAGCGACACGAAGGCGTACACGACCTTGCGCACCTGGCCCGTCGCACACAGCACGCCGACGTCGGGCCCGCCGTAGGACACGATCGTCAGATCGCGCAGGTCGCTGCGGGCGATGGCGCGCACCATCGACATCGGCTTGCGCCGCGACCCCCACCCGCCGATGGCGATCGTCATGCCGTCTTCGAGCGACGCGACGACGTCGTCCTCGGTGCAGCGCTTGTCGGCCATCACTTCGTGAACTTCGCGTCGCGCTTTTCGACGAAGGCGTCGCGCGCCTCGTCGGCCACGCCCGACAGGTTGAGCTCGAACGTGAACCCCTGCTCGTAGCGGTACGAGCGGCGCACGTCGACCGGGTCGATGCCGTTGAGCGACTCCTTGGCGGCGCGGATGACCGTCGGGCTCTTCGACGCGATCTGCGCGGCGACTTCCATCGCCGCGCCGCGCAACTCGGCCTGGGGCACGACCCGCAGCACGCTGCCGAACGCGTGCAGTTCCTGGGCCGTCGCCGTGGCCGACGTGTAGACCATCGCCCGCATCTTGTGCTGCGGCACGAGCCGGGCGAGGTGGGTGGCGGCGCCGAGGGCACCGCGGTCGACTTCGGGCAGGCCGAAGGTGGCGTCGTCGGCGGCGACGATGACATCGGCGTTGCCGACGAGACCGATGCCGCCGCCGAGGCAGTAGCCGTTGACCGCGGCGATCACGGGTACAGCGCAGTCGTACACCGCGGCGAACGCGGCGAAGCAGCCGCGGTTGGCGCCGATGAGGGCGTCGAAGCCTTCGGTGTTCTGCATCTCCTTGATGTCGACGCCGGCGTTGAAGCCGCGGCCTTCGGCGCGCAGCACGACGACGCGCACGCCGGTGTCGCGGCCCGCGGCGGTGAGTTGGTCGGCAAGGTCGAACCAGCCCGCAACCGTCAGGGCGTTGACCGGTGGATTTTCCATGACGATCTCGGCGATGCCGTCGCTGATCGTGGTGGTCGTGCCCATGCGCTCCCGGTTTCTGATAGGTAGTCAGATTCTATGGCGACGACGATCGACCTGGCCGGACGCGTCGTATTGGTGACGGGCGGCGCCCGCGGCGTGGGCCGCGGGATCGTCGACGGGTTCCGCGCCGCCGGCGCCACTGTGGTCATTTGCGGGCGGAACGATCCCGGCGACGGTTCGGACTTCGTCGCCTGCGACGTGCGCGAACCCGAGCAGGTGGACGCGATGGTCGCCGACGTCGTGGCGCGCCACGGGCGGCTCGACGTGGCCGTCAACAACGCCGGTGGCTCCCCCGCGGCCGACGCCGCCACTGCGTCGCCCCGGTTCTCGGTCGCCATCGTCAACCTCAACCTCATGGCGGCGCTGCACGTCGGCCAAGCGGCAAACCGCGTGATGCAGCAACAGGACGACGGCGGCAGCATCGTCAACATCGGCAGCGTGAGCGGTATGCGCCCGTCGCCGGGCACCGCCGCCTATGCCGCCGCCAAGGGCGGACTGCTGGCGCTGACGCAGACGCTGGCGGTGGAGTGGGCGCCGAAGGTACGCGTGAACATGGTGACCGGCGGCCTCATCTCCACCGAGCAGTCCGAGTTGTTCTACGGCGACGCCGAACGTCAGGCCGCCATCGCCGCCACCGTCCCGCTGCAGCGCTTCGGCACGCCCACCGACATCGGCAACGCCTGCGTGTTCCTGGCGTCGCCGCTGGCGAGCTACGTCAGCGGCGCCAACCTCGTCGTCCACGGCGGCGGCGAACCGCCGCGGTACCTCGATGCCTGACAGCAAGGCGGCCGTGTTCCTGGCGCGGCACGTGCCCGGAGAGCCGTTGCTGCAACTGAACGCCTTCGACGTCGGCTCGGCGCGCATCCTCGAGTCGCTGGGTTTCGAGGCGATCGCGACGAGCAGCGCTGGCTACGCCGCCACGCTCGGCCTCGTCGACGGGAGCCTCGGGCGCGACGAGACGTTGGAGCACTGCCGCACCATCGCGGCGTCCGTCGACATCCCGGTGGCGGGCGATACCGAGAACGGGTTCGCCGACGACCCGGCCGACGTCGCCGAGTTCGTGCTTGCCGCCGCCGCGACGGGTCTCGCCGGGTGCTCGATCGAGGACTGGTCCGGTGACGCCACCTACGACATCGGCTTCGCCACCGAGCGCATCGCGGCGGCGGCCGAAGCAGCGCACACCGGTGAGCAGCAACTCGTGCTGACCGGTCGCGCCGACGGTGGCTACCACGGCACCGACGACCTCGACGCCGTCATCCGCCGTCTGCGCGCCTACGGCGAGGCCGGCGCCGACGTCCTTTTCGCCCCGGGGTTCGGCGCCGTCGACGACGTTCGCCGCATCGTCGGCGAGACCGGCAAGCCGCTGAACGTGTTGGTCAACGCGTTGATCCAAGACGTGCACCCGTCGATCGACGAACTCGCCGCCGCGGGCGCGGCCCGCATCTCCGTCGGCGGATCGCTCGCCTTCGTCGCCTACGGCGCCCTGATCGACGCCGCCCGCGAGCTGAAGGAGCGAGGCACTTCGGGTTATTCGGAGCAACTCGTCGCCGCCCGCGACGCCATCCGCCCCGCGCTTCGCTAGGCAGCCCCGCCAGTCCCGCGTGGCGACTTATCCACAGCCTGTGGACGAGTCTGCATTGCAGACTCGTGACCAAACCGACGCCAGTTTGTGGCGGCCATTTCGTGACTACGCCGTCAAATGGCGGCCAGAAAGTGGCGCCAAAGCGCGGCTAGGGGTGCTGCGAGCTGACCGACAGGACTTCGCCGGTCATGTAGGACGCGTAGTCCGACGCGAGGAAGATGATGACGTTGGCGACTTCCCAGGGCTCGGCGGCGCGGCCGAACGCTTCGCGCTTGGTGAGTTCGTCCAGCAGTTCGTCGGTCGTGACCTTCGACAGGAACTCGTGCATGGCGAGCGACGGGGCGACGGCGTTGACCCGCACGCCGAAGGGCGCGGCTTCGATGGCCGCCGAGCGCGTGAGCGCCATGACGCCCGCCTTCGCCGCCGCGTAGTGCGCCTGGCCGGCCTGGGCGCGCCAGCCGATGACCGACGAGTTGTTCACGATCGCACCGTGGCCCTGGGCGCACAGGATCCGCAGCGCGGCGCGCGTGCAGCGCATGGTGCCGTTGAGGGTGACGTCGAGGACCGCGCCCCACTGCTCGTCGGTCATCTCGCGCAACTCCGCGGTGCCGCCGAGCCCGGCGTTGTTGACGACGACGTCAATGCGGCCGTGGGCGTCCACTGCCGCGGCGAACAGCGCCTGCACTTGCGCCTCGTCGGTCACGTCGCAGGGAACGGCGAGGACGCCACCGAGTTCCTCCGCCGCTTCACCCAGCCGCCGTTCGTGGCGATCGCTGATCACGACGGTGGCGCCCTCCTCGGCGCACCGTTTCGCGGTGGCAAAGCCGATGCCGGTCCCGGCGGCCGCGGTCACCAGCACCACCCGATCGTGCAGCAGGTCGTGCGACTTCATCGCGGCTCCCGCGGCAAACCGAGCGCCCGCTCGCCGATCACGTTGCGCTGGATCTCATTCGACCCCCCGTAGATGGTGTCCGCCCGCGTGAACAGGAACAGTCGTTGCAGCGTCGACAGGTCATAGGGCCAGCCCTCGGCCAGCGTCGCATCAATCCCCTGCACGTCCATTGCCAATTCTCCCAACGCCCGGTGCCACGTGGCCCACTGCAACTTCGAAATCGACGCCTCGGGCCCCGGCGTGCCGTCGGCGATCGAGTGCATGGTGCGCAGCGCGTTGTAGCGCAGCAGCCGCAGACCGATGAACGCTTGCGCCAGTCGCTGGCGCATGGCGGGTGACGCCGCGGCGCCGCTGGTGCGCGCCAGCGCGATCACCGCGTCGAGTTCGCGCTGGAAGCCCACCTGCTGGCCGAGCGTGGCCACGCCGCGCTCGAACCCGAGCGTCGTCATGGCGACGCGCCACCCGTCGCCCACTTCGCCCACCACGTTCGCCGCGTCGGTGCGCGCCCCGTTGAAGAAGACCTCGTTGAACTCCGACGTGCCCGTCATCTGCACGATCGGGCGCACCTCGATGCCCGGCTGGTGCATCGGCACGAGAAAGTACGACAGCCCGGCGTGGCGCGTGGAGGACGGATCGGTGCGCGCCACCACGAAGCACCAGTCCGACGTGTGGGCGTTCGACGTCCACACCTTCTGGCCGGTGATCACCCACTCGTCGCCGTCGAGTTCGGCACGGGTCTTCACGTTGGCGAGGTCGGATCCGGCGTCGGGCTCGGAGTAGCCCTGACACCACAGCTCGTCGCCCCGCAGGATCGGCGGCAGGAACCGCTCCTGCTGCGCCGGCGTGCCCAGTTCGATCAGCGTGGGACCGAGCAGGCCTTCGCCGAAGTGGCCGACGCGGACCGGCGCGCCGGCGCGCACGTACTCCTCGTTGAAGATGACCTGCTCCTCCATCGTCGCTTCGCGGCCGCCGAACTCCTTGGGCCAGCCGAGGCACGTCCAGCCCGCCTCGCCCAGCAACTTCTCCCAGCGTCGGCGGACCTCGAAGCCCTCGTGCTCGCGCCCCGGACCGCCGCTGGCGCCGAGTTGCGCGAACTCACCGACGAGGTGTTCGGACAGCCACGCGCGCACCTCGTCACGGAACATCTGACGCGACGTTAGTTTCCGGCCGGGGTCGCTTGCCGCCGAAAATGAAACGTGTTCTACTTGCGCGGTGGAGTACCACCTGGCCGATCTGTTCGAGTACGCGGTCGACCACTTCGCCGAGCGCGAGTTTCTCGTGTGCGACGGGCAGCGCCGCACGTACGCCCAGATGGAAGCCCGCGCCAACCAGCTGGCGCACCACCTCCAGTCGATCGGCGTGCGGCCCGGCGACCACGTGGGGATCTATGCCTACAACTCGGTCGAGTGGGTCGAGATCATGTGGGCGGTGTTCAAGATCCGCGCCGTGTGGATCAACATCAACTTCCGTTACGTCGAAGACGAGTTGCGCTACCTCTTCACCAACGCCGACCTCGTCGCCCTGATCCACCAGCCGCAGTTCGCCGATCGCGTCGCAGGTGTGCTCCCGCACCTCCCCGACCTCAAGCACGTGCTCGTCATCGGCGACGACTACGAGGCGGCGCTGGCGGCGCAAAGCCCCGAGCGCGACTTCGCCCCCCGCTCGCCCGACGACCACTACATCCTCTACACCGGCGGCACCACCGGCATGCCGAAGGGCGTCGTGTGGCGCCAGGAAGACGTGTTCTTCGCCCTCGGCGGCGGGCTCGACCTGCCGACGGGCGAACGCGTCACGTCGCCGACGGGCATGGTCGAGCGAGGCCTGCGCAATGGCCCGATCACGATGCTGCCGATCGCGCCGCTCATGCACGGCGCCACGCAGTGGGGAACGATGCAGGGCGCGTTCGTCGGCAACAAGATCGTGCTCGTCCCCGACTTCGACCCGGCCGAGGTGTGGCGCCTGGTCGGCGAGGAGCAGGTCAACGTCGTGATGATCACCGGCGACGCCATGGGCCGTCCGCTGGTCGAAGAACTCGACAACGCCAACTACGACCTGTCGTCACTGATCGCGCTCTCGTCGACCGCCGCGGTGTTCTCGCCCACGGTCAAGGACGCGTTCTTCGAGCGCCTGCCCAACCTGCTCATCAGCGACGCCGTCGGGTCGTCCGAAGGCGGCGGCAACGGTCTCACCTACGTGTCGAAGGACAACACCGCCATGAGCGGCGGTGGGCCCACGATCAATCCCAACGCGGACACTGCGGTGTTCGACGAGTCGGGCAATCGCGTCGAACCCGGCAGCGGCGTCGTCGGCAAGATCGCCCGCAGCGGTTCGGTACCGATCGGCTACTACAAGGACCCGGAAAAAACTGCCGCCACCTTCGTCGAACTCGAAGGGCGGCGGTGGTCGATCCCGGGCGACTTCGCCACGGTCGAAGCCGACGGCACGATCACGCTGCTCGGCCGCGGGTCGGTGTCGATCAACTCGGGCGGCGAGAAGATCTACCCCGAAGAAGTCGAGGCGGCCGTGAAGGCGCACCCCGACGTGTGGGACGCCGTCGTCGTCGGCGTGCCCGACGAACGGTGGGGCCAGCGCGTCGCCGCAGTCGTGCAACCGCGGCCCAACGTCACCCCCGATCTCGAATCCATCCAGGAGCACTGCCGGCTCACGCTGGCGCGCTACAAGGTGCCGCGCCAGCTCAACCTCGTCGACACCGTCGTCCGATCGCCGAGCGGCAAACCCGACTACCGCTGGGCGCTCGACGTCGCCACCAAGGAGAGTTAGTTGCACACCGACATCTGCGACCTGTTCGGCATCGACCTGCCGATCTTCGCCTTCAGCCACTGCCGCGACGTCGTGGCCGCCGTCTCCAAAGCCGGCGGTCTCGGGGTGCTCGGCGCCCTCGCCTTCACCAACGAGCAGTTGGAGATCGAGCTCAACTGGATCGACGACAACATCGGCGGCAAGCCCTACGGGGTCGACGTGGTGATGCCGGCGTCGTACGCCGGCGCCGGCGACCTCGACCCCGAGCACATGGAAGAACAGCTCGAGGCGATGATCCCGCAAAAGCACAAGGACTGGATCAACAAGACCCTCGACGACAACCACATCCCCCCGCTGCCCGCCGACGAGCCGGTGCACGGACTGCTCGGCTGGACGCATGAGGGGGCGCGCCCGCAGGTCGACATCGCGCTGGCGCACCCGATCAAGCTGCTCGTCAACGCTCTCGGCCCGCCACCCAAGGACATCGTCGACCTGGCGCATGAGCACGGCGTGAAGGTGGCGGCGCTGGTGGGCAGCGTGCAACAGGCGCAGCGCCAGGTGAACCAGGGCGTCGACATCATCGTCGCCCAGGGCCACGAGGCGGGCGGGCACACCGGTGAGATCGCGTCGATGGTGCTGCTGCCCCAGGTGGTCGACGCCGTGGCGCCGGTGCCGGTGCTCGGCGCCGGCGGCATCGGCAACGGTCGCCAGATCGCCGCCGCGATGGCGCTCGGCGCCCAAGGCGTGTGGACCGGCTCGGTGTGGCTCACGACGGCGGAGTCCGACATGCAGCCGATGGTCGTCGAGAAGCTGCTCGCCGCGTCGTCGCGCGACACGGTGCGCTCGCGTTGCATGACGGGCAAGCCGGCGCGTCAGCTGCGTACGGGCTGGACCGACGCCTGGGAGGCCGAGGACGCGCCCGGCTTCCTGCCGATGCCGCTGCAGTACCTGGCGACGGCCGAGGCGCAGCGCCGCATCGGGCGGTCGAACAACCGCGAGTTCGTCGGCATCCCCGTCGGCCAGATCGTCGGGTCGATGAACGACGTGCGCCCGGTGAAGGACGTCATCTTCCAGATGGTCGAGGAGTTCATCGACGCCAGCGAGCGCGTCGCCAAACTCGGCCGGGAGTGACTTCACCTTTCGCTCCGGCGCAGCTCGGCCCGATCACGCTGCGCAACCGCGTGATCAAGGCGGCGACGTTCGAAGGTGTGATGCCGCGCGGCGCCGTCACCCAGGAGTTGATCGACTACCACCTGGCGGTGGCCCGCGGCGGTGTCGGCCTCACGACGCTGGCGTACTGCGCGGTGTCGATGAACGGGCGGGTGTCACCCCACACCCTGGTGTTCACCGAGTCGCTCATCCCCGACCTGACGCGGTTCACCGCAGCCATCCACGAGACGGGTGCCAAGACCTCGGCGCAGCTGGGTCACGCCGGGCTCGTGGCGCAGGCGAACTCGCGCCGCTACCCGACCACCGCGCCGTCGACGCGTATCAGCCTGCCGGCGAAGGGTCGGGTGCGCGGCGCGTCGCTGAGCGAACTCGACGCCATCGTGGAGGACTTCGGACGCGCCGCGCGCGTCGCCGTCGCCAGCGGCTTCGACGCCATCGAGGTGCACCTCGGGCACAACTACTTGCTCAGCTCGTTCATGAGCCCGAACCTGAACCGCCGGCGCGACGACTACGGCGGTTCGATCGAGAACCGGGCGCGCTTCCCGCGACGCGTCGTGACCGCGGTTCGGGAGGCGGTCGGCGACGCGCCGGTCGCCGTGGTGGCGAAGTTCAACATGGACGACGGCGTCGCGAAGGGGTTGCATCCTGACGAGAGCCTCCAGTTCGCCCAGCTGCTCGAAGCCGACGGGCACCTCGACGCCCTCGTGCTCACCGGCGGCAGCTCGCTGCTCAACGGCATGTACTTCTTCCGCGGCGACGTGCCGATGAAGGAGTTCGCCGCCACGCAGGGCCGGCTCATCGGCTTCGGCATGAAGTTCTACGGCCGGCGCATCTTCCCCAAGCTGCCGTTCGAAGAGGCGTTCTTCCTCCCGATGGCGCGGCAGTTCCGGTCCGAACTGAAGATGCCGCTCGTCCTCCTCGGCGGCATCAACAAGGCCGACACCATCTACTCGGCGATGGACGAAGGCTTCGGGTTCGTCGCCATGGCGCGGGCACTGCTGCGCGAGCCCGACCTCGTCGACCGCTTCGCCGCCGGTGAGGCGACGCGGGGCGTGTGCTCACACTGCAACAAGTGCATGCCGACGATCTACTCGGGCACGCACTGCGTGGAGCGGGTGTGACGCCGACGCGCACCGTCGCCGTGACCGGCAGCGCGTCGGGTATGGGCGCGGCCACGCGTGCGGTCCTCGAAGCCGCCGGCCAGCGCGTCATCGGCGTCGACCTGCACGACGCCGAGGTGATCGCCGACCTGTCGACGCCCGAGGAGCGGACCGGCGCGGTCGCCGCCGTCGCCGCAATGTGCAACAACACCCTCGACGGCCTCGTCACGTGGGCCGGCATCCCGGGTCTCACGACCGCCGCCGGCAGCGCCCTCGTGTCGGTCAACTACTTCGGGACGGTCGCGCTGCTCGACGGGCTGCGGCCGGCCCTGGCCCGCGGCGACGCGCCGGCGGCCGTCGCCATCTCGTCGAACTCGACGACGGCGCAGAAGGGCATTCCCATGGACGTCGTCGACTTGTGCCTCGCCGGTGACGAGACCGCGGCCCGCGCCGCCGCCGACGCCGCCGGCGCGCTCGGCACCTACCCGGCGACCAAGACGGCGATTGCGTGGTGGGCGCGGCGGCAGGCGACGAACGAGCACTGGGCGGGGCGGGGCATCACGCTCAACGTCGTGGCGCCGGGCGCGGTCGAGACGCCGCTGCTGCAACAGACCCGCGACGACCCCGTCATCGGTCCCTACATCGACGACTTCCCGATCCCCGTGGGCCGCAAGGGCACGGCCGAGGAACTGGCGCACCTCGTCGCCTTCCTGCTCGGCCGCCACGGGCGGTTCTTCTGCGGCTCGGTCGTCTTCGCCGACGGCGGCACCGACGCGTTGCTACGCCCCGACAGCCAGCCCACGCCCTGGACCTGACCCCCACTTCTGTGAAGGAATTTCCGCCCATAGGGCGGAAATTCCTTCACAGAACGCAGGGTTAGAGGCGCTGCAGGATGGTGCCGGTGGCGAGGGCGCCGCCGCAGCACATGGAGATGAGCGCGAACTCCTTGTCGGAGCGCTCGAGTTCGTGCAGCGCGGTGCAGATGAGACGGGAGCCGGTGGCGCCGACAGGGTGGCCGAGGGCGATGGCGCCGCCGTTGACGTTGACCTTGTCCCAGTCGGGGTTGTGGATGCGACCCCACGACAGCACGACCGCCGCGAACGCCTCGTTGACTTCGAAGATGTCGATGTCGTTCATGGTCATGCCGGCGCGCCTGAGGACCTTCTCGGTCGCGGCCGGCGGGCCGTCGAGCAGGTAGTACGGATCGGAGCCGACGAGCGTGTGGGCCACGATGCGGCCCCGCGGCTTGCGCCCCTCGGCGCGAGCGCGCTCCTCGTCCATCCACAGCACGGCCGCGGCACCGTCGGAGATCTGCGACGAGTTGCCGGCGGTGTGGATGCCGCCCTCGATGACGGGCTTGAGCTTGGCGAGGCCCTCCATCGTCGTCTCGCGCGGGCCCTGGTCCTTACTGACGACGGCGCCGTCGACCTCGATCGGCGCGATCTCGCGATCGAAGCGCCCCTCGGCGACGGCCCGCGCCGCGTTCTGCTGCGAACGCAAGCCGAGCTCGTCGACTTCCTGACGCGTGATGCCGCGGTTCTGGGCGATGCGCTCGGCGGCCTCGAACTGGTTGGGTGAATCCCACGGGAAGTTGTCGGGCTTCGACGACCCCGGACCGTTCATCACGTTCATCCCGAGGCCAACGCGCGACATCGCCTCGACGCCGCACGCGATGCCGACCTCGGCGCCGCCCGTCGCGATCAATCCCATCACGAAGTTGTTGGCTTGCTGACTGGACCCGCACTGGCAGTCGATCGTGGTCGCCGCCGGCTCGTAGGACACGCCGAGGCTCAGCCACGCATTACGCGTGACGTTCGACGCCTGCTCCCCCGCCTGGGTGACACAGCCGCCGACGAGCTGGTCGACGTCGGCGGGATCGAGGCCGTTGCGCTTGACCAGTTCGATCTGGGCGACGGCGAGGATCTCCGCCGCGTGCATGCCGGCGAGCACGCCGTTGCGCTTCCCGATCGGAGTGCGGACGGCGTCGACGATGACGGGATTAGCCATGCGCCAATACTAGAACGCGTTCTAGGCTGGCGTCGTGGCCGACCACCTGACCCGCGACGACATCGACCTCGTCAGCGGCGAGTTCTGGGGCCGCAACCCGCACGCCGAGCTGGCGTGGATGCGCGCCCACACCCCCGTGTACTGGGACGGCGGGGTGTGGGGTGTCACGCGGTATGCCGACGTGAAGCAGGTCTCGGGCGACCCGGCGACGTTCTCCAACGCCGGCGGCATCCGTCCGGAATCCGGACCCATCGCCATGATGATCGACATGGACGACCCGGAGCACGCGCGGCGGCGCAAGCTCGTCAACCGCGGCTACCTGCCGCGACGGGTGCGAGCGCGGGAGGACGAAGTGCGCGGCGCCTGCGACGTCATCATCGATCGCCTCGCCGATCGCGACACGTGCGACCTCGTGTGGGACATCGCCGCGCCGCTCCCCCTGGCCGTCATCGCCAACGACCTCGGCTTCGCCGAGGCCGACCGGCCGCAACTGCTCGAGTGGAGCGACGCCATGCTGCGCGCCCTCACCGGTGATCCCGACGTCGCCGCCGCCGCCGGCGAGGCCTTCGGCGGGTACATGGCCTACGCCACCGACGTCATCGCGCAGCGGCGAGCCGACCCCACCGACGACTTGATGAGCGTGCTGTGTCACGCCGAGGTCGACGGCGAGCAGCTCACCGACGACGAGATCATCCACGAGTCGCTCCTCATCCTCATCGGCGGCGACGAGACGACGCGCCACGTCATCTCCGGCGGCGCCTACCAACTGCTGGTGGAGCGTGACCGGTGGGATCACCTGCGGGCCGACGAGTCGCTGCTGTCGACCGCCGTCGAAGAGATGCTGCGCTGGGTGTCGCCGATCAAGAACATGGCGCGCACCGCGACGCGCGACGTCGAACTCGGCGGTCAGTTGATCCGCGAGGGCGACACGCTGCTGTTGCTGTATCCGTCGGCCAACCGCGACGACGCGGTGTTCGCCGACCCGAACACGTTCGACATCGGCCGCACGCCCAACGAGCACGTCGCCTTCGGCTTCGGCACGCACTTCTGCCTCGGCAGCAGCCTCGCCCGCCTCGAGTTGCGGGTGATGTTCGAGCAACTGCCGGCGCGGTTGCCCGAGTTGTCTCTGGTGACTGACGACGAACCGGCCTACCGCCCCGCCAACTTCATCTCGGGATACGAGACCCTGCCCGTCCGCCTGAGGTAGGCGTGCGCGGTCCCGAAGCCCCACCCGCCTAACCACACCATGCCGCAATCGCGAGGCCACAGAATGAAGATCGGAATCACCATCGACTGCCCCGACCCCGATCACCTGGCCGGGTTCTGGGAGCTGATCCTCGGTTACGTCCGACGTCCGGGAGGTGCAGGCGGCCCGTACGTCACGATCGACCGGCCCGAGGGCACCGATGGGCCGCCACACCTCACTTTTCAAAGGGTCCCCGAGCCAAAGGCGACCAAGATCCGCACCCATCTCGACCTGTTCGTCGAACACGCGGCACCGATCGTCGCCGAGATGGTTGTTGCCGGCGCGACTTCCCTCTCGGTCACGGAAGCCGGCGACTGGACGACACGAGTCATGCAAGACCCCGCGGGCAACGAGTTCTGCGTGATCGGCCCGGACTGAGTCGCGAATCGCGCGCAACAGAGGCGCTTTCGGTCGCGCGTGATCGGAAGTTCTGCGATACCGGAGACGGAGCCGACGCTCGTGGAGTGGGCGGAGTGCGCCACCGCCGCCCAAATCGACCGGGTCGTGGCCGGCCGCCGCTCGCTCGACAAGAAGACCGCCGCGGCCCGCTATGTCACCTGGTCCTATGAGGACGACGGCACCTTTTTGTTGCGGGCCAAGCTCACACCCGAGGAAGGCGCGTTGGTCGTCGCCGCGCTGCAGTCGGCCCGCAAGGTCCTCCGGGACGACGAAAACGGTTCCGCGGAACCGCTTCGCGTCACCGACGGTTCCGCGGAACCGCTCACCGTCGGCAACGCCGACGCCTTCGTCGCCATGGCCGAAACCACCCTCGCCCACGGCCCCACCCCGGTCGAAGCCGGCGACCGCCACGTCGTGATGGTGCACCTCAACGCGGCAACCGGCGAAGCCCAACTCGACGGCGGCCCGGTCCTGTCGGAGGACTCAAAGCAACTCGTGCTCTGCGGGGCCTCGTTTGCCGACGTCGGCCTCGGCGCCCAACGCGAAGTCCTCTACATGGGCCGCCTCTACCGCGAACCGAACCGCGCCCAGCGCCGTGCACTGGCCATCCGCGACGGCGGCTGCACCTTTCCCGGCTGCACACAGCGCATCTTCGTCGACGCCCACCACCTCGAAGAATGGGAAAACGGCGGGCGCACCGACATCGACAACCTCCTCCTGCTGTGCCGCTTCCACCACAACGCCATCCACCACCGCGGCTTCACCGTCAAGAAAGGCCCCCGCCAAACCTTCCGGTTCTTCAACCCCGACGGCATCGAACTCATCGCCGCCCCCAAACCGGCCACACCCAGCGCCACGACCCCGACCCACGGCGCCTCCGGCACACCAATCACACCCGACACCCCCATCCCCAACTGGGACGGCCACCACCCCGACTACGCCACCGCCATCGAAGGCCTCATGTGGCTCGAAGAAAACGCGCACAACCTCGACCCGGTGGCGGTGTAGCGGAGCGCGTCAGGCGATGTAGTTGCCGCCGTCGCAGACGATCGTCTGGCCGGTGATGTAGCCGGCGGCTTCCGATGCGAGGAACGCGAGGACGGGGCCGATGTCGCGCTCGGGGTCGCCGAGGCGGCCG